>JAQGHS010000915.1 GCA_028291605.1 Planctomycetaceae bacterium
ACGGGCGATCGCCCAGCCCCATGTAAACGAGTTCGAACGCTTTTTCGCGCAGGTCGCGGCGCGGCCCTTGAAAGATCGTCACGAACTGGGTGGTCAGGGCGTGCTTATCTTTCAACCCTCCATAAGACACCCGATCGCGTGGCAGCTTCCAGCGGCGCAGAATTTCCTCAATGACTTCAGGCGTACCCATCGACCGCTTGGTCAAACGATACAGGGCGAAGATCCCTCCCGAGGTCGGATATTGAGAGAGTTCTTCAACCTGAAAATCTTCGGGTTGCCGTTTGAGCTTCACAGTCCACGCCCCATCCAGAGTCTGGTCACGGCAAAAAAGACAAATCAGCAAAATGCCGTACCATTTTGCAACACTCGCGTCTTTTTGCCATACCCCAAGCCAGTTACTGGTCAACGTGGCTTGGGGAAATTGCTGAAAACGCTGAGATTATCTAGGAAGCTAATGAAATGTGCGTTTTGGCACACCGCATGCTATATGTTTGCTTTCAGTCAGGATGACAGGCGTTGGCCCGCACTTGTCATCCAAGATGATAGAAGCGTTCCGAGTGACTTTACCGTTGCTCGGAACGCTTTTTTATTACGTGAGGCGGTTCACTGATACAAGCCCGAAGCGCAAGCGAGTGCATTCCCGTCGGTTTGAGGAGATGCACTCGCTTGCGCTTCGGGCTTATATGGTGGTCACTTCGCGACTGCTCATCAAGAACATCACCGCGCGTAAAACAAAACACGGGTTCGATAGAGCATCGAACCCGTGTCCTGAATTTCAAACTGCGGTGAGCAGAATCCGGCTTACGGATTCTTCATGTTGCGTTTGCGACGCAATTCCTGTCGCCGTTTGGCTCGTTCCCGCACGTTTCGCTTTTGTTTCGTTGTCCGCTTCATGACACTGCAACCTTCCGATGCCAAGTTCGAGACCAATCTCAAATGGGTCTCAGAACGATATAAGACGATTTTCTGTCGGCCAAATCGAGTCCGTAAGTGTACCTCGGCATGATACTTCGATCAAGTCACTGATGCTTGCCTGGCTTGCCAGCAAATGCTCCCCCGCATGAATAGACTGTAACCAATTAGCAAATATCAAGTTATGGCTCAGGTAAGCCGGGCGGCGTAAGCCCCCGGATTCTGTGGCCTGTAGGATGGGCACTCTTGCCCGTCTTCGCGGTAATCCGCGACCATCTTCTGGCAATCCAACTCGCAATATCAAAGCGATATAAAAAAGAGACGGGCAAGAGTGCCCATCCTACGACGAAGAATCTGGGGGCTTACGCCACTCGGCGCACCAAGAATTCGCTCTTTAGCGCAGAGGCACAATCCGGCTTAACGCTCCATGCGCTCCCCCTTCCGCGGTAATAGAGCGCCTACCGGTATGGCGTGTGGAAACCCGCCCTGTAACAGGCTAGACTGAGCCGTCTTATCATGGCCGATCGGACGCCGCTTCCGAACCGACATTTTTTGTCGCGTCGGTCATGACTTGCAGTCAGCTCGCACTTTGCCCTTTTGTGCGGCTGATGCAAACGAACTTGAAATCTGATTTACATGGCCGGGACGGCGCCGCCCCAGCCTGATAGACGTCATTCAGTCGTCGTCCGGGATGGAGTCTCAGGACGTTGACCGCGAAGAAAACTTGACTTGATGAACCAACCAGAGAAGACCATTTCCAAGTTGCTCGTGGCGAATCGGAGTGAAATTGCGATTCGCGTGTTTCGCAGTGCACATGAACTCGGAATTCGCACCGTTGCCATCTACGCGTGGGAAGACCGCGCCGCGCTCCATCGCTTTAAGGCGGATGAAGCCTATCAAGTCGGCAATAAGGGCGAACCGATTCGCAGTTACCTCAATATCGAAAACATTATTGAGGTCGCCAAGCGGTATCACGTCGACGCCATTCATCCGGGATATGGTTTTTTAAGCGAGAATCCCGAACTGGCACGGGCCTGCGAGAACGCGGGCATCATTTTTGTCGGCCCTTCAGTCCATTCGCTCGAAGCCCTGGGCGATAAAATTACCGCTCGCAACATTGCTCGCAAGGTCGGGGTGCCAGTCCTGGGTGGTAGCAATCGGCCGATTACGACCATCGCCGACGGCCTGCAGCAGGCGGAAGATCAAACCTATCCAGTCATCCTCAAAGCGGCGAAGGGAGGCGGCGGGCGCGGCATGCGCGTCGTCCACGAAGCGTCAGAGTTCGCGGCGGCATTCGAATCGGCGCAGCGCGAGTCGCTGACCGCCTTCGGCAGCCCCGATATCTTCGTTGAAAAATACATCCAGCGAGCGAAGCATATCGAAGTCCAGTTGCTCGGCGACAAACATGGCAACCTGGTCCATTTGTTTGAACGTGACTGCTCGGTGCAGCGCCGCCATCAGAAGGTCGTCGAAATCGCACCGGCCCCCGTGTTGGATCCCAAAACACGACAAGCCTTGCTGGATGCCTCCATCGCCATCGGCAAAGAGGTCCAATACGAAAATGCGGGGACCGTCGAGTTCCTCGTCGATGTCGACGCGAACAGGTACTACTTCATCGAAGTCAATCCGCGGATTCAGGTCGAGCACACGGTCACTGAGCAAGTCACGGGAATTGATATTGTCAAGTCGCAGATCCTGGTCGCGCAGGGTTCGCCGCTGTCGCATGACGACATCGGAATTCCCACGCAGGACTCGGTGAAGATCAATGGCTTCGCCATCCAATGCCGAGTCACGACCGAAGACCCTGCGAACGACTTCTTGCCTGATTACGGCCGGATGACCAATTACCGCTCGGCTGCGGGTATGGGCATCCGACTGGATGCCGGTACGGCGTTCTCCGGAGCCGTGGTCAATCCGTACTATGACTCGTTGCTGGTGAAAGTTTCCGCCTGGGGCCGCCGCTACATTGATGCCATCACTCGCATGGAACGCAGTCTGCAAGAGTTCCGCGTGCGTGGCGTCAAAACCAACCTGCCGTTCCTCATGAAGTTGATGACGAACGAGGAATTCAAAGCGGCCACTTGTACCACGCGATTCATAGATGAAACCCCCGAGCTGTTCCAATACACCAAGCGTCGCGACCGCGCTTCAAAACTGTTGACCTTCCTGGGTGACGTCACCATCAATGGCAACCCAGTCGTCTCCGGACAAGTGAAGGCGACCCGTCGCGAACCGGCACCGGTCCCCAAGGTCGACCTGCAACAACCTCTCCCCAAGGGAACGCGTGACCGTCTGAAAGAGCTGGGTCCCGTAGGATTCAGCCGCTGGATCACCGAACAGAAGTTGCCGCTGATTACTGATACCACCTTCCGCGATGCTCATCAGTCGCTGCTGGCCACGCGGTTTCGCACCTACGACCTGTTGCAGATTGCCGACGTCTACGCACGCTGGTGTCCGCAGTTGTTCTCGTTGGAAATGTGGGGCGGAGCGACCTTCGATACGTCGATGCGGTTCCTGAAAGAATGCCCCTGGCAACGCCTGTCCGAGATGCGGGCCAAGGTCCCGAACATTCTCTTTCAGATGCTGTTGCGGGCATCAAATGCCGTCGGATATACGAACTATCCGGACAACGTCGTGAAGGCGTTCGTGAAGGAATCGGCTCAGGCGGGGATCGATGTCTTCCGCGTGTTCGATGCCCTGAACTGGGTGCCGAATATGCAGGTCGCCATGGAAGCGGTCCTCGACGCGGGTGCGATTTGCGAGCCCGCCATTTGCTACACCGGCGACATCCTGAATCCCCAGCGCACGAAGTACAGCCTGAAGTATTACGTGGATCTGGCCAAGGACCTGGAGAAGCGCGGAGCACACATCCTCGCCATCAAGGATATGGCTGGCCTGTGTAAGCCGTACGCCGCCAAATTGCTGGTCGAAACGTTGAAGAAAGAGATCGGTATTCCGATTCATTTCCATACGCACGACACGGCAGGAGTGCAGTCGGGATCGATTCTGCGGTCGGTTGAAGCGGGGCTCGATATCTTCGATGCAGCCATGGCGCCGATGTCGGGTGGAACGTCACAGCCCAACTTGAATACACTGGTCGAAGCGCTGCGGTTCAGCCCCAAGGACACGGGGCTCAATTCCGAGCATCTCGACGCCTTGGCTGAATACTGGCGGGCCGTGCGTGAATTCTACAAGCCGTTCGATGGAGAATCGGTCCCGGCGACTTCCGATCTGTATCGCCATGAAATGCCCGGCGGGCAGTACACGAATCTCTTCCAGCAGGCCAAGGCCCTGGGGTTGTCCGAACGCTGGCCGGAAGTGTGTTTGGTCTATGCCGAAGTTAACCAGTTGTTCGGCGACATCGTGAAGGTCACCCCCACCTCCAAATCGGTGGGTGACATGGCGCTGTTCATGGTGGCCAATAATCTCAAGTCGAAAGATGTGCTGGACAGCGACCGCGAACTGGCCTACCCCGAGTCGGTCATTGACCTCATCGGCGGCAAGATGGGCCAACCACCCGGTGGCTTCCCTGAGCAAGTCAAAAAGCGAATTCTGCGAGGCCAGACAGGGATGACCGAGCGCCCCGGCGCGACGCTGCCGCCGGTGGACTTTAAGGCTGTTGGCGAAGAAGTCGAAAAATTCCTGAAGCGGACACCGACGACTCAGGATGTCTTGTCCTACCTGATGTATCCCAAGGTCTACCGTGAGTTCGCCGCACATCAGGCGGAATTCTTCGACACCAGCGTCCTGCCGACTCCCGCGTTCTTCTTCGGCCAGGATGCGGGCGAAGAGATCTCCGTGGAGATCGAACCGGGCAAGACGCTGATCATCAAGTATCTGACACAAGGGGATACGCACCCCGATGGCACGCAAACGGTCTTCTTCGAGTTGAACGGCCAGCCGCGCGAAGTCACCATCACCAACCGCAAACTGGAGCCCACGGCCCAGCGCAATGCCAAGGCTGATCTTGCCGATCCGAAGCAAGTCGGAGCGGGCATGCCGGGCATGGTGGTTTCGGTCAACGTGAAGATCGGCGATCACGTGAAGAAAGGGCAGAAGCTGTTGACCGTGGAAGCCATGAAGATGGAAAGCACGGTCTACGCAGAAAATGATGGCGTGATCGCCCAGGTCCTGGTGACCCCCGCGACGCAGATTCAGACGGGCGATTTGTTGTTGACGTACAAGTAGCAGTCAGCGGCACGATTGTCCGGTAGCAGCCGAACCTTCTGTCATAAGTCCCATAAGTCCCATCCGTTCCACAAGTCCCCGCTGCATTCGATGGGACCTGTGGGACTTATGGGACGGATGGGACTTATGGGATTTTTCCATTTATGCCCCCCATCCCGCAGATCGTTGCCGAAACGTTCGTCAAGCAAGTCGAATTCCATGCGGAAATTGGCTCCACGAACGATCGGGCCTTGGATCTCGCGGCGGCAGAAGTTTCTAGTGAAACCCCGCTGTTGATCTGGGCCTTGCAGCAGACAGCAGGCCGGGGCCGCGGGGCCAATCGCTGGTGGGCTTCTGAGGGAGCCCTGACGTTTTCGCTGATGCTGGATACCAGGAACCTGGGACTGCCCCAGGAACGCTGGCCGCAGGTTTCATTGACGACCGGTCTGGCGGTTTGTGCAGCCTTGCAAGAATTGTTGCCGCAAGCTGAGATTGGCTTGAAATGGCCCAACGATGTCTTCCTGCACGGGCGCAAGATCTGCGGGATTCTGGTTGAGATCCCTCCCCGTCAGTCGGGGAAGCTGATCGTAGGGATTGGCATCAACGTCAACAATTCGCTCACCTTGGCCCCCGCGGAGCTGTGGCCGACGGCGACGGCGTTATGCGATGCCTCGAATCGAACGTGGGATCTGGCGGTCGTGTTGATTCAAGTCTTGCAGAAACTTGAGCAGCACTTGAGTCAGCTAGTTGCCAATGATCCTGAGTTGCCGCAGCGCTGGCACGAACTGTGTTTTTTGCGAGGCCGGTTGATTCACCATACCGTGGGCGATCGCGTCACGATCGGCATGTGCCAGGGGGTTGATCAACAGGGGGCTCTGTTGTTGCAAACGGAGTCGGGATTGTCGCGTGTTTTGGGCGGTGTGATTACCAAGTGGGAATGACCCCCGTGGGATTACTCCACGGGTGGCAAACTCGCCCCGGGCAAGTCCAACGGTTCGATCTTCAGATCGTCAATCAAAACCTCCCCGATCCCGAACAGGGTCAACTTCAGCGACACCGATTCGGTCGCGGCTACTTCCCGCAGGATCTCGAAGCGGTGCCACTCTCCTGATTCAGTCCAGTGAATGGCTTTTGCAGCCCCACCGATGGAATCGCAGATCTGGAAGCCGTCACGAGTCCCGCTGACATTTCGGAGCAGCTTCACGTTGCCCTGAATGCGGAGCGTCTGACCATTCTGAACCGGCACGCTAGGAGTGACCACCGTCACCGGGGCCGCAGCAATAATCAACGGAGCCGGTTTGTCGTCGGCGACCCCTGCGGCCATCCGGAGACAAAATCCCTTGCGGCCCGGTGCTTGAACCAACTCGGCTGTGGCGGCAATTCCAGGAACGTCATTCTGTGCGTGCTGCCAGCCTGCCGTGCGGAAGGTATCTTCGTCCTCGAAATCTCCCGAATGCAACAGATTTTCGGTAGAACGCGTGCGGTCGGCCTGGATGCGGGCCTGCATGCGCCAGTGATCGGGCAACGTTTGAAAGCAGATTGTGTGGGGACTTGAAATCGGATGCGTCGAGGTCGCAACTGCGTCGTCCCAATGGGCACGCTGCAGGACTCGTAACATCTGCAGGGCGTAATCGCCGTTCTTACGCGCCGCCACAAAATCCTTTCGCTCGAGATCCTTAGCCCCCGTTTCCGCCAACTGCCGAGCCTTCTTCAACATGCGGTCGACATCGGGTTGAGCCCGTCCGAGAGATTGGAGTTCGGTCACAACTCCCTCCACCCGTTTCAGCTTGGCCCGCGCCAGTTGTACCACGCAGGTTGCACTTTCGGCTTGGATTTCACGCATCCGGCGACGTAAGTCGGCCCCGAGCGAAAGGTCTGAGGAAATGACGATTGCCGTGGTCAATTCAAACTGCTGCAGGCGAATCAACGTACCGCCAGGGACGGCATTGCGATCGGATACCAGGGGGCGGATCTCAGTGGTGGTGACTTCCCAGAATTTGGCGGTTTCCTTAACGCCGGGCACAACGATCTGCACATCATTGGCTGCCATGCGTCCCGGGACAAACTGGGAATCATTCTCGAACCAGGTCCCCAGCAACAGTGTTCCGAAATCGGATTCCAACAACGTCGCGGAAATGTGTGCGGAATCGGTCGCCGGTTTCCCGGTGGGAGCGGGGACTGCATGACCCGCGTGGACTACGGCTGGCTTGCGTGCCGCGGTCGCAATGTTGGGGGGTGAGGTGGGCCGCAGCATTTGAAACTTGGCGTTCCCGACGGGCGATCCAGTGGCCAGCCACGGTTCCAATAATTTCATATCGAATTGTAGTTGTTTCAACATCAGCCGCGTCTCGGCGGCTCCCGCGCCTTCATTGAACAGTCCCTGCGTCGACCAGAATCCCAAGCCTCGCATACCGCTCGAGAGTGCGGAGAATGTCTGCAGACGTAGCTGCTCGGGCTCCATGACGGGCGGAATCAACTTCTGGGTCAACCGGGTGGCCACCAGTTCGGGCGGATATTCGGTATCGATCCAGGTCCACATGAAGCTACCCGGCCGAGCTGCCAGTTGACGGTCAGTCAACCAGTCGCGATAGCGCGCATAGTCGAGACTGGTCCCCTGGACCGGACGACTCATCCCCAGCATGGCCACCAGCCGGGAAAAGGCCCGCTCGCCGCCGGTAATATTCGCCATCAACGGTCGGTGCCGGCGTCGGTCCGCGGACAACAGTTGCTTTCGCCAGTTTCCCAGTCGTTTGGCGCCATTGGCGGGGATCTCGTTCCCCAGCATCCAGAACAGGATCGGATCCAGCTCTTCACCCAGCGGGGCCAATCCGGCGTTTTCCGCATCCAGGATTCCGCCTTCAGGCGATAAGGCCAACGGGGGCGTGGCGATGACTCCAATGCCGACTTGGGCCAGCGAATCGATAACTTGGCGATCGTCGTGGCGCGGAACCCACGCCATATTGACGCCCAGGTTTGCCAGTTCGGCTGGAGGCTCACCGTGGTACGGCAGGATCACCGGGAACCGCGGCTTGCCGTTGATCAGCAGTCGGTCATGCTGCATCTTCACGTCGTTCAATTCGGCAACCGCCGGACCCGCTTCGGGCAACACGGGAATATCAGCACTCGGGCTGACGACCGGCCCCAGCTTCAATTCGTCGATGAACAGCTCGGTCGCTCCCACACCCAATTCCATCGAGATAAAAGCGCGATCAACATAGGCATCGGTGAGATCGCACTTCGCGCCGTATTGGGCTCGCAGCAGTTGACTGCGGCGATTGAGTTCTTTTTCGGAAGTCTTGCAGGTGAGCATCTGCCACTTGCCTTCCGACTGATAGACCTCGCCATCAACCAGCCGGAAGACAATGAGACCCGTCTCCGGATCGGTCAAATGCGGATAAACCAGCCGCAATGAGAATTTCGCACCGGCGCGATTGGAGCGGATCCAGACGTTTGCGGTCAGAGGTTCATCGAGAACACGTGCCGGACTGAGGCCGTGTGTCAGTTCGGCGCGGGCAATTTGTTGTGCGTCGAAGACAACGTTCTCTGATCCCGTTCCAAACCGCAGGATCTTGTCGTGCCGCAGATGGTCGACGACCCGACAGGTTTTGGAATCGGTGGCAATGGTCCAACTGGTCTGTGGACCATCAAAGCCCTCGAGAAAGTCAGCAGCCGCGACCGGTGCCACGCATAACAACAGGCAAACGACGAACCACGCAGAGTGCCTCCTGACGGAGACGCCGACCTCATGCACCCTGTTGGCCCTGAGTGTCATAGTTTGCGCCGCTTCCCTACGGCATTTCTTGAGACAGAATTCTGCTCAAAAAAGATCCATTCCGCAAATACCCTCAAGTCCTCACAACCATCCTCGTTGCCACGGGATGACGTGAGGTAAAACCGTGCAGCCGAGAAACAAGTCGTTGATTTTAATAGCTGTTGTGAACATCGCCAAGATGAGATCTGGCAACATTGTCAACGGACGTTATCAACGGCCGAATTTGACTGAAGCTCTTAACTCCAGGCAGCAATATGAGTTGAGTTAATCTGTTGCATTCTGTCAACGCTTGGCACAGAATCTGATACTGAGAGAAGGATTCGAGAAGATTGAGCCGGGCGGAGAATATGAAGAATACACACTCACGCATCCCCGACGCAGGTACTGATGAACTCCCGAGGGAACTCGTGGAGCTCGGGAAGCGGCTCGCCCTCTTAACACCTGAGGACCAGGGGGAATTGCCCCAGCTCTATGGCCAGGTGGTCGAATCAACGCGCCGCCGCCGCCGGATTCTGAGCTTGGTTCAGGAAGCGCTCTCACAACTTCGATTGGATATCAAGTACTTGATGTTTGATCTGGAAGTCACTCGCCAGGAACGAGATGCGCTGCGTGAGCAGCTTGATGAACGCTCTGAATAGGCGCAATAGGCGTAGCTGAACTCGCCAGAGTTCTGGCATAAGTCTGGCGACTTTGGAACTTTCTCAACCTAGGCAGGCCGAATTCCTTGAACCGTGGGCTAGCGCCCAGCGGCTGATTTGGCAAGAGATGTATCAGCCGGAACGCACTAGCGTCCGGTTCACTTGTTTCGGCCTGAAGTTTTGGCGACTTCAGCTACATTCGAAGACGCAACGCCTTAATTCATGGCCTCTTGCGACCTCTTGACAGAATTCACTTCAAAACTTGGCACCTGTTCGCAAGCGTTCACTTTCAGGCCTTACGACCGGAAATTCTTGCCAAATCGTTTCAAGTATTTCGACCGACACAGCCGATACAGGACGATGTAGAGTTGTCTGGAGCCACTTGAAAGTGTCTCGGCAAGCTCTAACGAACGTGGGTCGAATCGAACATCCTGCACCATCATCGCTCGATGACTGGGTGTTTTGACGAGATCTGTGGACAGCAATGTCTCAACCTTGGCGTGCGGAGCACGCTACATTCTCTGCGGGCCAGAGTGATGTTCAAGGAGTGTGCAGGATGCGCAAGATTTGGTGGCTGCCAGTCATTTGTATCGCCGCCGGCGCCGTGCAAGCGTTGTTCGCGGCTGACGAGACGACCACACCCGCTCGCAAGAGTTTCTTGGGCGGACGGTCTCGATTGCTGATTTACTCCAAGAATAAATCACAGGTTCGCAATCCTGATGTGGTGGCGGAAGACAAGACGCCAACCGCACGGGCCAAAGTGTCGGACGAATCTGATTTCGCCACGGACACGACTCCTCGCATTCCCACGGGTAATACCGGCACGGTTTCGCCGAGCACCCGCTATAGCACGCAGACGGCTCGTCCGGCCACGGCGACTGCCGCACCGCGACAACGCAACTTGATCACTCCGAGCGCGACGACTCCTCGGACACCGGTTGCGAAGGCCCCGACCGCCAAGGCACCCATCGCTGAAACAAAAACAGCGTCCCGGCTGGAAGAAAACGAAGATCTGGTTGAAACGGATGACGCGGCAATTCGCAAGCTGTTCGAAGATATCGAACCCGCGATTCCGCCGAAGAAGCAACCTGTTCGTCAGCCCGCCGCTCGCCCCGCAGCGACCGCCCAATTGGAAGCGGAAACAGACCCGTTTGCTGAAGCCGCCGCGAAACCCGCGGCCGCAGTCTCAGCAGCCAAGTTGCCAACCGCCAACGATCAAGCTCGCAAAGCCGCCCGGTACAAGGAACTGCTCGAATCCATTCAGAGCGGAAACGAACAACCCGCGGCGGAACTGACCAGCAATAAGAAGGCCCAGGAAAAAATTCAGCCGGTCTCTGGTCGTGAGCCCTCCAGTTCGGAGCTCGAAGTCAATCCTTTTGAACCCAGCGAGCGACCGACCAAGGTCGTCAATGCGGGTTTGAAGGAAGAGGCTGGCAGCAATACCAAACGCCGTGTCATTCCCGCTAGTGCGGCCGCGGCTGCACCGAAGGCCGCTGCAGAAAAAACTCCGGCCGTGAAAGCGGCGGTGACCAAGATGCCCGAGACGAAAAAGCCGGCCGGCACAGCAACTGGCGCGGCCATCAAGCCGGCTTCGACCAGCAAAGATGTCGCCACCAAATCCACGTCGCACTCAACTCCCGCCGCCAACAATCAGGCACCGCAAGTTGATGTCACCTGGGAAGCTCGTGGCGAAGTGACGCTGGGCGAACAGTGCCAGTGTGTACTGATCGTCAAGAACAATGGCAAGGTTTCTGCCCGGGACATCATCGTCGAAGCCAGCTTCCCGGAATCGGTGAAGTTGGTCGAGTCAGTCCCGTTCCCGAAGTCTTCCAGTGCGAAACTCGAATGGCAGTTTGGAAATCTGGCTGCCGGCGAACAGAAGACGATTGAACTGACGATGGTTCCGACGAAACGCGGCGAACTGGCTGCTTCGGCCCAGGTGCGATTTACTGGGACTGCCGCGACATCGTTCCAAGTTTCTGAGCCAATGTTGACTGCGACCGTCAAAATGGCCAGTGAAGTTCATCTGGGCGAACCCGCTGCGGCTACGGTGACCGTGTCAAATCCTGGTACCGGAACAGCTCAAAATGTTGTGGTCCATGCACTACTGCCCGCGGGTCTCGAAAGCAGTTCTGGTAAGGAATTCGCTACCGAAATCGGACCGCTCGGGCCCGGAGAAACTCGTACGGTTCGCCTGGGCATGATCGCCATGGCGGGCGGCGAGCAAACGTTGAAGGTGATTGCCAAGTCGACCACCGGCAGCCTGGAACATGCGACTCAGAGCCATATCAACGTGCTGGCTCCGAGCCTGAAGCTGGCCGCTACGGGTCCGAGCCTGCGATACATGCACCGCGCCGCCAAGTACGCAGTGACCGTCACCAACAACAGCAACACGGCAACTGAGAACGTCCGGATTACGCAAGTGGTCGCTGCCGGTTTCGATTATGTCAAAGCAGATCACGGCGGCCGCTGGGACTCTCAAACCCGGACTGTTAGCTGGTACATCGGTCATCTCGAGGCCGGCCAGGAAAAGACGGTTGAGTTGGAGATAGTCCCGCAAAAGCTGGGCGAAGTCCGCCATGTGTTCAAGGTCTCGGGTGATGCCGGTGCCGAAGCGACAGCAGTCGTTGCCACCCGCGTCGAAGGTGCCGCCTCGCTGGTGATGGAAGTGAAAGACGCCGACGACCCGATCGAAGTCGGCAGCGAAATGACCTATGAAATCCGCGTCCACAACGAAGGCTCGAAGAGTGCCAGTAAAGTGGCCATCTCTTGCGAACTGCCGCCGGACATTGAGTTGGTTAAGGTGGATGGCCCGACCGGCCACATCGTCGAAAGCGGCGTGCTGATCTTCAAGCCTGCTGGTGAATTGGCCGCCCGCGAAAGCCTGACCTACAAGATTACGGTTAAGTCCACGGTCGCCGGAACGACTAAGCTGCGAGCTCGGTTGACCAGTGAATCCATTCAGAAACCACTGATCGTCGAAGAAGCAACCCAGTTCTATGCGGAATAGCTGATGCGACTGATCGATTAGAATTTCATCAGGCCGAAGCGATTGCTTCGGCCTGATGTCGTTTGTAGGGGGAGGGAATGGGACTTATGGGTTCTGTCGCTTCTGGGCTACCTTGTTCGGTCCGCCAAGGTCTCGCAAATCAGGTTTGCCCTTCCCAAGGCTGGCCTGAAGCGTGAAAATGTCTGGTCTTGCCGCAAGTCATTGTGACGTGACGACAAACGTGCCGCCGCCCGGTACGCCTGGACGGTCTTCGCGTCTTTCCTTGAAATTAAGTGATCCGGGGATTTGATCACTCGTAAGATCCCCGGAAAAAGGTGAAGAAAATTTCTACCGCAGTTCAAACTACCGTTGCGTATCAGAAGTGCCTCAATCTGGATTGCGCCGAAACCTTTCCTGTTGACGAAACTCTCACAGCGTGTCCCTCCTGTGGCAGTCTGCTGGATGTCCAATATGATTGGGACCGCCTGCCGGTACCGGGGTCATTGAAAGAATTTGAATCCCGTTGGGCGAATCGCAACCAACCGCTCGATTTCAGCGGTGTGTGGCGTTTTCGACAACTGCTCCCGTTCGCCCCCGACGACAAAATTGTCACGATCGGCGAGGGACAGACGATCTTGCAGCAAGCCCACGCGGTCGGCAAATACGTCGGCATGGGCGCCGGTAATCTGCATTTGCAGTACGAGGGCTTGAATCCGTCGGGCAGCTTCAAAGACAACGGCATGACGGCCGCCATCAGTCATGCGAACATGGTTGGTGCCACCAGTGCCGCGTGTGCCTCGACGGGCAATACCAGCGCCTCGCTGGCCATTTATGCCAGTTCGAGCCAGATGTTTAAGGTCTTCGTGTTCGTCGGCAGCGGCAAGATTGCCTATGGCAAACTGTCCCAGGCGCTCGATTACGGCTCCAAGACGCTGCAACTGCTGGGTGATTTCGATGACGCCATGGCACGGGTGAAGGAAGTCGCCGGCCCCGCCAAGATTTATCTGTGCAACAGCATCAATCCGTTTCGTCTGGAAGGCCAGAAGACGATCATGTATCGGGTGCTGGAAGCTTTACGCTGGGAAGTGCCGGATTGGATTGTGGTTCCCGGCGGAAACCTCGGGAATTCGAGCGCGTTCGGCAAAGCCTTCCTCGAACTCAAGCAACTCGGTTTGATCGACCGCATTCCGCGTCTGGCGATCATCAATGCGGCCGGTTCGAACACGCTGTATCGGCTTTTTCAGGAACAAGGTCTGCGGTGGAATAACGGGCGTCCTGACCAGGAATTGATCGAGCGATTCTATACTCAGATGGATGCTGACGGCCGCCGCGCTGCGACCCTGGCGACTGCCATTCAGATCAATCGTCCGGTGAATTTGATCAAGGCCCTGCGAGCGCTAGATGCCTGCGATGGTGTCGTCCGACAGGTGACCGATCAGGAAATCCTGGACGCCAAGGCTCAAATCGGAGCCGGCGGTTTCGGGTGCGAACCGGCCAGTGCGGCCAGCGTGGCCGGGGCCAGGTTGTTGCGGGCAGAAGGCGTGATTGCTCCCAGCGATCGCGTCGTCTGCATCCTGACGGGACATCAACTGAAAGACCCGACCGTCACCGTGGCGTACCATACTCCCCAGTCTGAATCTTCCCGCAAGTTGCTGGCCGAAAACGAGATCACGACGACGGCCTATGCAAACGAGCCTATCGTCGTAGAGAACGATTACGATAAGATCCTGAAAGCCGTTCGCGGACTCTAAGTACATCAGCAGAAATAACAATGTAGCCGCGTTCGCCAGAACGTGGGCGATTTACCCTGGATTCCCACGCTCTGGCGAGCGTGGCTACAGCAGAAATTTCTGAACGTCTACTCTAGGAAATTCAGACAACTTCCCTTCACGGACGAAGGACTCGATTGTGGTCATCCAACGCTCGATCATCATTCCGGCTCACAACGAAGCCGCCTGCCTGCCGGACCTGTTGTCGGAATTGCAGACGGTTTTGGACGGGCTGCCGGGTGAGTCCGAGATCCTGGTCGTCGATGACGGTTCCACCGACGATACGCCAGCGATCCTGGAGCATTGGTCGGTCCGCGAACCGCGTCTGCGCTGGTTCCGGATGAATGGCAACTTCGGCCAGTCTGCCGCGTTTGATGCGGGTTTCCGAGCGGCTCGTGGGTCGGTGCTGGTCACACTGGATGCCGATGGCCAGAATCCTCCGTCAGAGATCCCGCTGCTACTGGCGGCACTCGATGGCTGCGATATGGTCTGCGGCTGGCGTTACGGGCGACAAGATCACTGGACGAAGCATCTGGCATCCAAGTTCGCCAACACCCTCCGCCGGTGGGTCTTGCAGGATGGCATCCACGATACCGGGTGTTCGCTGAAAGCATTTCGGCGTGAGTCAGTCGCCCGGATCAAGTTGTTCCACGGCTTGCATCGATTTCTGCCGGCCCTGGTGCAGATGGAAGGGTTCGAAGTCCACGAGATTCGCGTGTCACATCGCCCACGTCTCGGCGGCCGGTCCCATTATGGGATCTTCAATCGTATGCTGGGGCCATTGATCGACCTGCTCGCCGTGCGTTGGATGAAACGCCGGAGTCGCAAGTGGCGCGTCACGGAAGCCCGAACGCTTACGTTAGGACTTCAGTCGCCAGAATTCGAGGCAGATGAAGTGCCGGCCAAAACTTGATCCGTAAGATGGGCACTCTTGCCCGTCCAGATTCGGATACGACTCAAAAGCACCAATGCAGACGGGCAGGAGTGCCCATCCTACGCGCTTTTCGGCGATTCTATGCGTCGAACGATTTTCTTACCGCGCGACTTCGATATCGCTTTGCAGAGTCGCGACACCGGGGATTCCCAGCACGACGAATTCCGCTTTCTGCCGCAGGTAGAAATTGGGTACTCGGCCACGCAGGCTGATGTCGTGACCATCGACAGCCACATCCAACGTCTGGAATTCGGGGTATCCGGTACTGCGAAGGGCCGTCGCGACGTCATTCGCGAGACGATCTTCGAACGTCAATCCCGAGCGGAAGCCGTCAGACGCAGTTGAGCTAACCATTCGATGTATCCCCATCAATGAGTCAGTGACGAAATTCAGCGAGATGTGACTGACTCGAACTGTCCAGGTTGGAATCAACCTCGGGACCGATACTCTTTGAGTGTATCACCATTTTTTGGTGAGAAGCAAACTTAATACCGCCGCTAACGCAGAATTTATGACTTCCAGTCTCGATCACGAGTGCGGTGGAATGTAGTCAACCGTGCGAGGATCGAGCGATCAGCGCGCTGGGGGTGAGGCCTGCCGAACCTGTAGCCTGACTCTCCGAGTCGGGTATTCTTCGTCTAAAAAACTCCGACTCGGAGAGTCAGGCTACAGATCTCTATGAGACTTCCGTGAACCAGCCATCGAGCCGGTTGACGCGACTCTCCGAGCGGCCGATACTCAGTCCGGTTTCCTCGTAATCAAGAATTGCCAAAGGACCCGCGATGATTCTTTGCCGCTCAACCTGGCTGATAACCCCTGTCTTGCTGACGATGGTCATCGGGGCAATCCACGCCCAAGATCCACAAGTCGAATCGACGACGGATCTTGTCGGACGGTCTCGCGAAGAGTACATCGTCACCCCCGTGAATCAGTTGCTGACCCCCTACGGCAAACAGGTGGAACTCGCCGGATTGCGGCCGCAGGCGCTGGCGTTGTCCCCCGACGGAAAACGTCTGCTGGTCTCGGGCAAAACCAGCGAACTACTGGTGATCGACATCGACCGGGCCGAGGTCGTGCAGCGAGTCTCGCTGCCTGGAGATGATCAGAAGGAGCCACCGACTGTGGTCTCCCCGAATATCCTCAAACCCGATCGCAGCGGTCAGGTCAGCTACACCGGCCTGATATTCTCGCACGACGGGAAGCGGATCTATCTGAGCAACGTCAACGGCTCCATCAAGGTGTTTTCGATTGACGACGCAGGGGCCGTTCAACCGTCGCACACAATTTCACTGCCAGCCGCCGGAGCCCCTCGTCGCAAACCCGAGATTCCCAGCGGGCTAAAACTGTCGGCGGATGACACCAAGCTGTACGTCTGCGGAAATCTGTCAAACAAGCTGCTGGAAATTGACTCCGCGAAAGGGAGCGTGCTGCGTTCGTGGGATGTGGGGATGGCACCCTACGACGTCGTGCTGGTTGAAGGCAAGGCATTCGTCAGTAACTGGGCTGGCCGACGTCCCACAGCGGGTGACTTAACCGGTCCCGCCGGGCGTGGCACGCAGGTCCGAGTCGATCCTGTGCGGCATATCTCCAGCGAAGGTTCGGTCAGTGTCATTCACTTGGCTGACAACAAGGTCTCCGCGGAAATCCTGACCGGTTTGCACGCGTCAGCACTCGCTGTTTCGCCCGACAAAAAACATCTCGTCTGCGCCAATGCCGGCAGCGATCAACTGAGCATCATTGACGTGGCCAGCGAAGCCGTCATCGAAACCATTTGGGCGAAGCACAAGCCGTCGGACCTATTGGGAGCCTCCCCCAATGCCCTGGCGTTTGACGCCTCGGGCAGGAATTTGTACGTCGCGAACGGCACGCACAATGCCATTGCTGTCTT
>JAQGHS010000922.1 GCA_028291605.1 Planctomycetaceae bacterium
CGTTTCTGTCGGGCCGCGACTATCACGGACTACATCATGAAAATCCCGATTTCCAGTTCGCACCGGTGGCGATCAAAGACGGGTTAGTAAGCTGGCAACCGTACCGCGATTCTCCGGTCATCCTCGCGGGCCACAATGGTCGTTATGAGCAGCGTCCCGAGTGGTTTCGCAATTTTCTCTACCGGCAAGAACGTGAGCGCGGCCTGGAGTTTTCCGAGGATCTGGCCTCGCCCGGCGCGTTTCGCTGGGATCTGCAGGCAGCACCCGCCGTCTGGCTGCTGACGTTGGACTCACCGTTGGGTCTGACGCAAACCGGACCGGTTGACGATCGCTTCTGGGCCGTGCTCTCCCAGCGTGAGACACAACGTCGAGCCCAATTTGTCAGCCCCTCCACGTGGGGTGCCGACGCGTATCTGACGCGACGCGGGACAGGGCAGACGATCATTGCCGGCTACCCGTGGTTTACCGACTGGGGCCGCGATACGTTTATCGCCCTTCGCGGTCTTTGCCTGGCGACAGGCCGGTTGCCGGAAGCGCGGCAGATCCTGCTGGCGTGGTCTAAATGTGTCTCAAAAGGAATGCTGCCCAACCGCTTTCCGGACAGCGGACGAGTCCCCGAATATAACTCCGTCGACGCCGCCCTGTGGTTTATCGTCGCTGTGTTCGAGTTCCTCGACCTGGCTAGTTCCACGAACCTGATTTCGGACGCCGAGGAATTGGACCTGCTGGAGGCGGTCGAGGAAATTCTGCGCGGCTATCACGATGGAACGCGGTTCGGAATTCGATGCGATACCGACGGTCTGTTGGCTTGCGGTCAAGAGGGGGTCGCGTTGACCTGGATGGATGCCCGCGTCGGCGAATGGACGGTCACTCCGCGGATTGGCAAACCGGTCGAAATTCAAGCTCTGTGGATCAACGCCCTGCGGATTGGAGAATCACTCGAACTTCGTGGTCAGGACTGGCAAACCAGCCAGGCCAGTTTCCTCGAGAGATTCTGGCTGGATGAGCAGGGGCATCTGGCTGACGTTGTGGACAACGGACTTCATGCGGGCGAAGTCGATACCACCTTGCGTCCGAATCAACTGCTCGCAGTCGGCGGTCTGCCGTTTCCCTTGCTGGAGGGCGATCGAGCTCGCCGGTTGGTCGACACGGTGCAGTCGCAGTTGTGGACCCCTGTCGGCATGCGCACGCTGACGCCGCAACATCCCGACTACCGCGGTCACTTGATTGGTGACATGCGCGAACGCGACGCCGCCTACCACCAGGGGACGGCGTGGCCGTGGCTGCTGGGGCCGTTCGTCGAGGCGTGGGTGCGGGTTCGCGGTGACTCGTCTGCCACCCGTCAAGCCGCTCGGCAGCAGTTCCTGGCGCCGCTGTTGGCGAGTCTTGAAAACTCCGACAACGGTCCGTTGCACATCCCGGAAATCGTCGATGGTGACAGCCCGCATACGTCACGTGGTTGTCCGTTTCAGGCGTGGTCGCTGGGAGAATACCTGCGGCTGGATCTGGATGTGCTGGCGTAGACGAAACCATTCACACTCACCTCGGGTCCAACCGTCGGTTATAATTCAGTGACATTCTGTCTTTGCACGCCGGTGGAACTTGTCGTATTTGGCGATTAGGCTGAATCTGCCGACCGTAGATTGTGTTTGAGCAGCGGTTTTCGCAGACAGTGGGCTGTGTGGCAGGTGCAGATGTTCGATAGAGTACAGGGTCATGAACCTCGATAAACGTCAAAAAATGCTGGTCGGCGCACTCGCGGGGATCTTGTTCCTGTGGCAAGGTAGCGGCGTACTCTGGAGCATCTTCTTCGGCCCGTTCGACCAGCGCAACACGCAGATCGTGGCGCTCGACGAGCAACTCAAGAAGAAAAAGGATGCGAAGTTCCAGCTCGACCTGACCGCGGCCCGCACGCGGATCTGGGAGCGACGCAGTTTGCCCCCCAGCCCGGATATCGCATCGCCTCTGTATCACCACTGGGTGCTCGATCTGGCCAGCAAGCATCACCTGGAAAAGTTGACCGTCACGCCTAAGCGTTTAAGCACTGGCATCACGAGCCCCGTCTTTACGCGCATTCCGATTTCGGTCACGGCGGAATGCAAGATGGATCAGTTGTGCCAGTTTCTATACGACTTTTATCGCACCGATTTGCTGCACAAGGTGACTCATCTGGGAGTCGAAAGTCTGGATTTCAAAGCGAATCCCACCTTGAAAGTCAGCTTAGAACTCGAAGGTCTATCATTGAAGTCGGCCCCCGTCCGGACGACCCTGTTTGCGGGTAAGCAAGAGACTGCCGTGGCCGATGCGATGTCGAAGAAGTCGATTGCCGACTACAAGTCGCTCTCCGAGGCGAACCGATTCGTCCGCGGATACAACGGCCCGCCCAAGCCACCGACACCGCCGGCTCCACCCGGTCCTCCGCCGACCCCGTTTGATTCGGCACCATTCACGAAACTGATCGCCACTTTCGAACCTGAGGGTGCTCCGCCTTACGCTTGGCTCTATGACCAATCCAGTAACCAGCGCGTCGTACTCACCGAAGGGAAAGACTTCGAAATCGCAGGGATCAAGGGCGTCGCTCTCAAGATCGGTCTGCGGTTCATCGAAGTCAAAGTTAAGGAGAAAAACTGGCGACTGGAAAACGGCGACAACCTCAAGCAGATGACCGAGATCAAGCCGGATGCACCTGCCACCGCAACACCAGCAAGCACGCCCGCAGCCGAGTTGCCGAAAAAGCCCCCGGCATGATTTGAGCCGTAGGATGGGCACTCTTGCCCGTCTTCGCGGTAATCCGCGACCTTTACCGTGCAATCCCGCTCACGATGCCGAATGCTGACGGGCAAGAGTGCCCACCCTACAGGCTTCGCCATGATCGCCACCAGCAACCGATCAGCAACCGCGCCGCATCCCACTTGGTGACCTTGGGGCGGCGCTCCCAGACTCGATAGCCCTGCGATTCGATCTTGTCGAGGATGCACAATCCGCCGCGCGCGAACAATTCGATATCGATGCGCAGCTTCCGTGGGAGAGCAGCAATCAGCGGTAGTCCCGACTGCAGAAATTCACGGGCTCGAGCGACCTCGAATTCCATCAACTTGAGGAACGCGGGACTGGTCAAGCGACTCGCCAGGTCCACGTCCGAATAGCCAAATCGCTCACGGTCTTCGCGGGGGAGATAACAGCGCCCGATGTCGGCGTCTCGAGCCACATCCTGCCAGAAGTTTGCGAGCTGCAAACCGGTGCAAATAGAGTCGGACCAAGCCACCGTTTCCGGCCGATGCTGGCGGCCGAGATAGAGTACCAGCCGACCCACCGGATCCGCGCTGCGCCGGCAGTAGTCTCGCAATTCGGCAAACGTAGTGTAGTCGCGAACTGTCTGATCCTGATGAAAGGCCGAGATCAGATCGCGAAACGGTTCTGCTGGAATCTGAAACTCGTCGATTGTCGGCTTCAAGGCGACAAACACGGGATGCCGGGAATCTCCGCGATAGCAGTCTGCCAACTGCTCGGCCCACCAAGCCAATAGCTGTTGTGAAAGCTGAGGGTCGCCGGTCTCATCTCCCAAGTCATCGGCCCAACGGCAGTACGCGTAGATGTTGAAAAAGTGCTGATGTAGTTCACGCGGTAATAGCCATGAGACCACCGGAAAGTTTTCGTAATGCCCGAGAGCCAGCTTGCGGCAATAGAGTTCCGCGGCTTGTCGGTTAAGAACGGAGGCGTTGGATTGGGGTCCCCATGTTTGCAGTTGATCTTGGAAATCGAGCATGAAGCGCGCTTGTCGAAATTGAATCTGTGACGAGACACAAAAAGCCCGCTTAGGACGGACTAAATGAAGAGATTGAGCCACAGAATGACACAGAAGAAACACAGAAAAGAGAAGAAAACATCCCCCTCTTCTTTCTGTGTTTCTTCTGTGTCATTCTGTGGCTAATGCCTCTTCTTAAATCTGATTTCAATCCGCATCTTCACGCCAACAATCCCGGAACCACGTTCCCTTCCACGTCAGTCAGCCGGAAATCTCGGCCTTGGAAGAAATACGTGAGACGTTTGTGATCGATCCCCAGGCAGCGGAGCAACGTCGCGTTGAAGTCGTGCACGTGGACCGGATCTTTGACGATGTTGTAAGAAAAGTCATCGGTCTCACCATAGCTGATGCCCGGCTTGATCCTGCCCCCGGCGACCCATAGCGAAAAGCAGCGGCCGTGATGATCGCGGCCATAGTTGTCCTTGGTGAGAGCTCCCTGGCTGTAGACTGTGCGCCCGAATTCTCCGCCCCAGATCACCAGTGTTTCATCCAGCAACCCGCGCTGCTTGAGATCCTTCACCAACGCAGCGGCGGGCTTGTCGACGTCCTGGCATTGCCCGCGAATTTGCTTCGGCAGGCCGCCATGCTGATCCCAGCCACGATGCATCAACTGGATGAACCGCACGCCCCGTTCTGCCATACGTCGAGCCAGCAGGCAATTGCGAGCAAACCCACCATCAACCCCGCTGTCATTGATCCCATACAGATCGAGAGTG
>JAQGHS010000946.1 GCA_028291605.1 Planctomycetaceae bacterium
TGAGTGATCAGGAAGATATTGATCTGATGGATTACGATTCGGCGAATGCGCTGGCGGGAAAACTGGCCAAGTTGAGCCCCGAGTTGCCGGCAGTGGCGGACAGAATCGCCTCGGCCAAAAGCTGGGCGGCCCAGCGGCGTCAGGAATTGGAGCAAGCGTACGATATCGTTCCGGCGAACGATCGCCGTCAGGGCGAACCGGTCAAACTGCCAGGCCTGTCTGACGAGGATGAGCGCTGGTATCAGGAAACGTATGCTCACAAAAAGCCGTAATTGATCTCTTCGATCATCAGGATGTATTCGTTCCATCGGTCCCATCCGTCCCATAAGTCCCATGAATTTTTATGGGACTTACGGGACGGATGGGACCCATGGGACTTATGATAGAGGCTGGTGGCAACATCCCTTGATTCGACTGAGATACCATGCGCAATAGCCTCTACGCCGTGATTATGGCCGGTGGGAGTGGAACCCGGTTCTGGCCCGCCAGTCGGCGGCTGCTGCCCAAGCAATTCCTCACGCTGGCTGGTCCACGGACGATGCTGCAGACGACGGTGGAACGCTGCACGCCGCTGATTCCTCTATCGCGAGTACGCATCGTGACCAATGCGGTGCAGGCGGCGGAGGTGGCTCGCGAGTTGCCCGATCTGGCAGCCTCGCAAATCCTGGTGGAACCGTGCGGACGGAATACGGCGCCGTGCATTGGTCTGGCTGCCATTCAATTGCTGCAGACGGATCCGGATGCCGTCATGGTGGTGCTGCCGGCCGACCATGTCATTCACCCGGTCTCGTACTTTCAAGATGCAGTGGAACGGGCTGCGGCGATTGTTAGCAAGTCGCCCGAGACGTTTGTGTTGTTTGGTGTCCCGCCCACCTATCCAGCAACGGGTTTCGGCTATATCGAACGGGGGGCTGCGCACACGGAGCGTGAAGCGTTTCAAGTGGGGGCATTTCGCGAGAAGCCGTCTCGAGCCGTGGCCGAAGAGTTTCTGCAGAGTGGCCGACACTATTGGAACTGCGGCATTTTTGTCTGGCGGGCGGCGGCCATTCTGAAGGCGTTGGAAGAATTTCAGCCGGCGATTTTCGAAGGTCTGCAGAGGATTGTGCTGCACACGCAGACGAAGGGCTGGGAACATGCTGTCGAGCAAGAGTTCCCACAATTGACATCGATTTCCATCGATCATGGCGTGTTGGAAAAAGCCCGCGATGTGGTGGTGCTGGAAGCTCCCTTCGAGTGGGATGATGTGGGGAGCTGGCTGGCGTTACAACGGCTGTTGGGAATTGATGTCGAACGGAATACGGTCAGCGGCCTGCATTGCGGGGTCGACACTCATGGCTGCGTGATCCGCACGACCGATCAACATCTGATTGCAACTTTGGGGGTCGAAGACTTGATCATTGTGCATACGCCTGATGCGACGCTGGTGGCTTCGAAGGCGAATGAAAACAGCATTCGTGATTTGGTAGCGGAGTTGGAACGACGCGGGCTGGATCGGTTTTTGTAATTTATCAGCCGCTGGGCGCTAGCCCACGGTTCTGAATTGGGGTCGGGCGTTCCAAATTTCAAAATTGGCCGCATGCCAACCTGTTGATTTGAAGACCAATCGACTGGCCAATTTTGAAATTTGAACGCCAGACCCCTCTTGGTTACGCGACGTTTTTCCTAACTGATTGCCCCTTATGCAGACTCCTGAACCCGTACCCACATCTCCCGAACCTACAGTGCCGACAACAGGACGACTGCTCGGGGTTGATTTCGGTACAAAGCGCTTGGGATTCGCCGTCTGCAATGCGGAACAGACGATAGCGAGCCCCGTTGAAAACTACACTCGCCAAACGCCTGCGGTAGACGCGAAGTGCGTGCTGCGGCTGGTCTCTGAGTATCGCATTGTCGGACTGGTCGTCGGGCTACCTGTGCATCTCAGCGGGAATGAAAGTCAGAAATCGCGTGAGTCGAAAGCGTTTGGGGCCTGGTTGCAGGAGGTGACCAAGCTGCCGATTGCCTATTCCGATGAGCGATATTCCTCGGCATTTGCTGAGGAGCATTTGATGAGTATGTCGTTCACCAAGAAGAAGCGGACTGCGCGGTTGGATATGCTGGCGGCACAGTACATCCTGCAGGGGTTTATTGAGGGGAAGCGTGAAGCGGAGCCGGGGGCGCTGTCGGATTGATGTAGCCACGTCTCGCCAGAGCGTGGGCGATTTTATGCTCAGCCCACGCTCTGACGAGACGTGGCTACGGCGCGGTGTTTATCAACGTTAATACGCCGGGGTCGGGCCTACGATTTTTCGATATTGGCCGATGACATCTGGTGAGCAGACTGGCCCAAGGCAAGGCCAATTTCGAAAACTCGTACGCCCGACCCCTCATTGAACCGCATTGCGTACCAGCGTGATGGCTTCCTGGCACAGGGCCACTGCGATCTCTTCATCGGGAGCTTCGGCAATCACTCGCAGGATCGGTTCGGTGTTGCTGGCTCGGACTTGCACCCAGCGGTCGTTCCAGTCGAGACGCAAGCCGTCTCCTTCGGTGGCTGTGGCCGATGTGTAGTGCTGGCGCAGCGCGGCGCAGGCGGCGGTGACTTTTTCGCGGGGGCAGGTCAGCTTGTCCTTTACGATGCTGTAGCGAGGCAGCTCATCGACCCACGCGGCCAGATCTCCGCCGCGGGCTGCGAGACCTGCTGCGACGTAGGCCATGGAGGCGAAGCTGTCGCGGACATAACCGACTCGCGGTTCAATGAGGCCGCCGTTGCCCTCGCCGCCGATGATCGCATGCATGGCACGCATCTTCGCCACGACATGCGCTTCGCCGACGTAGGAACGATGGAAGGGGCAGCCGTACTTCGCGGCGATGTCTGCCGAGACGCGGCTGGTGGAACCGTTGACGACCACCGGGCCGGGAGTGCGGGCGAGTACATAATCGGCACAGAGGGCGAGGGTCAGTTCCTCGCCAATGTAACGGCCGGTGTTATCGACAATCGCCAGGCGGTCGGCGTCGGGGTCCTGGGCGAATCCCACGTCCGCACCCAACTGTCGAACGGCCTCGCACAGGCCTTCGCAATTGTCGCGGGTCGGTTCGGGAATATGTTCGAACTGGCCGTCGGGAGTTCCTCCCTGAATGTGGACCTCGCAACCGAGCTCTTCCAAAAGCCGCGGTCCCAGAATGGAGCCGGAGCCGTGGTTGCAGTCGAGAACCACTTTCAGTCGCCGTTTGCGGATGGCGGCGACGTCAACCAATTGCAGGACTCGGTTGAGGTGTGGTGCGCTGGGATCAACCAGAGTGTCCAGCGATCCGATCCGATCCCACGTGACATATTGAAATTTTTTCGAATCGAGCAGTCCGATCAGCTTCTGACCCGTTGCCTCGTCGAACACCGAGCCTTGGGGGGAGAACGGTTTCAGGCCATTCCACGGGATTGGATTGTGACTGGCTGTGATTTGGATGCCGCCCGATGCTGCAAAATGCTGCACTAGGACGCCTGCGGTGGGAGTCGATGCGATCTCGGCATCTAAAACGCTACACCCGACCGATTGCAAACCGGCAAGGACCGCGTGTTTTACGAGTGGCCCGGTCGATCGGCCATCGCAGCTGACGACGACGGTTCCCCCTTGAACCAGAGTGCCGAAGGCGGCGGCGAACTCCACCAGATAAGTGGGGTCCAATCCATCACCAATGATGCCTCGCAGACCCGAAATGCTCAGAATGCGCTGCGGCACGGCAAACTCCTTGCGTTGGTTGAACGACTGAGTAGCCGAATTCGCCAGAATTCGGGCGATTGCAGGACCGAATCCCGAAGTCTGGCGACTTCGGCTACAGGATGATTCCAAACTTAAAAATGACTGACTGTCCAGCGTCGATTTCCGACGGATTGTAACGACACTTCTGATAAAACCAGCGCTGGTCTGCGGCTCACTTTTAAAGTCTTGAATCGCGCTGGCGAACTTGGTTTTTCCGGCCGATATCCAATCGGGCGAGAAACTCGCCAAACTTCGGAAAAGATGTTCGTTTTAAAAAACGCAAATTCTTCTCGATTCGTGTGTTGACATCATTCACGGAGAGGGATACTTTTCCGCGAACCTGCCTAAATTACCGAAGACTTCCGTGACGAGCCTGAAAACGGAAGTGGCTGGAAAAAAGTGCTTGACAAACTCAGAAACGACGACTAAAGCTGCTTATGAAATTGTAAGTTACGTCCGTGCGAGTCCGATCTACCTTCTGGGTAAAACTTTTCAATTTGGGGCCGTGTAGAAAATAAATTGTTTCCGATGCCGGTATCGGGAACCGACAGACTGAACTAGGTGTTGTTTCGTCTCCGAACCCATAGACGACGCATACGAGGTGGATGCAAGATGGCGATTGCGAGCTTCATGGAACGCGAAGTGATTGACAACGGCTTAACCGTGATCGGGGAACTCGATCACCGTGGTTCCTGGTCCACCGACAATGTCGATGTGGCCGACGGACTGCGCCTGGAAGCCGATGAAGACGAAGAATTCGAAGACGAAGAATTCGAGGACGACGAAATCGAAGACGAAGAATTCGATGACGAGTTCGAAGATGAAGACGAATTCGAAGATGAAGACGAATTCGAAGACGACGATGACTTCGATGACGATGAAGACCTCGATGATGCCGACGACGACGAAGACTATTAATCACCGCTGTGACTGACCGCCGGGTCAGTTATGCTGCCGATGGCGGCTAAGCTCTGGTGTGGAGTCGCCTCGGGATGATGGATGGTCTCAATTTCAGCGCCACTGCGTTGCTGTGGGGCTGGAGAAATCCTGATTTTGGCAATTGATTATGAAGCCTGCATTCCTGACAGAATGCAGGCTTTTTGTATTTCCGGTTGATGGGAGGGCAAGGGACCCAGAGGGTACCCCGCCCTCCCGTGAGCCTGATCCAATAGTTGGTGCAGTCGTTAAGTGAAGCCGCTCTGGCCATCGCGGTACGGGACTGACGGGCCTGGAGACCCGTCCCACGATACTTCGCGCCTGACTTGATTGAATCGGCGGATTGTCTACAGTAGTTGTGGTTGTCAGGCCGTTTGCGAGCGCTATAATCGAAGTTGTCGAATAGATTCGGAAGCGAGCTCAAAGTTTCCGTCACTTTTCTTGACTTGCAGAGTGTCTCAGATCCATCCTAGGACAAAGCAGCTTCCTTCCTGAGTCCCGTCGGAGACGCGCGCAGATGTTAACTCCTACACCTTCAGACGGTGCCTCGAATTTCTCGTATCGCTGCAATCAATGTCGGGTTTCCGACTTGGTCCGCAGGTCTCAAAGCGACTTCGAGATCGACTTCTTCGAGCGGATTCTGAATCGCGATCCCTTCTACGTTGAAGTGTTGTCCCGTCTGGGTGAGCTGTTTGCGGACAAGGGTTGGCATCGTCGGACGTTGCAGATTGATCAGCGGTTGGCTCAGTTACGTCCGCTCGATCCGTGTGCCATTTACAATCTGGCCTGCAGCTATGCCTTGCTGCATCAAGTTGATGATGCGATGCGTGAGTTACGCCGATCAATCGAACTGGGTTTTCGCGACTACCGTCAACTGGTGATTGATCCCGACTTGGCATCGCTACGCTTGACGCAGGAATTCGTGACCTTCGTCAGGACGCTGCAGGATCCCGCTGCCAACGCGGAAACACGCTTGGTTTAGTGATTGCTGAACCCCGTTTCCGTCGTCGCCTTTTTCGTAACCCGACTCTCTGAGTCGGGTTTTTTCGTTGGTGGGCCAAGCGTTTCGTAGGACGGGCAAGAGTGCCCATCCTACGGCACACTCCGGCATCCTCGTCGGTGCTGCGACTCTGCGTTACAATCGCATGCACTGATGAGTACCCTCTGAGCTTTCCTGACCACGGTGTTCGCTGGTGTCGAGGCTCAACTGGCCCCTGTATCGCAAGGCGAATTGCATGAGACCTGCAGCACGATTTCAAGTCCTGGTCGCCCTCGGTGTGTTGTCGGCATTGGCTGTCGTGAGCGGAACGGCTCAGGAGCCGGCCAAGCCGGCCGCTGAAAAGCCCGCCGCCGGGACCCCTGCGGAAGCCCGTAAGGCGTTCATCGATGGGGTCGGCCCCGGGTGGGTCGCGTTGGGCGAGGCAGACTTCGAAAACGTGAATACCAGTCCGGAAACATGGACCTTCAAGGATGGCGGCATCCAATGCACCGGGACTCCGGTCGGGGTGACCAAGACGAAGAAGAAGATCACCAATTTCGAACTGGTCACCGAATGGCGGCATATGAAATCAGGTGGCAACTCGGGAATTTTTGTCTGGGCCACGGAAGAGGCTCTCACTGGACTGAAGCCGAATCAACTGCCGCCGGGCGGGATCGAGGTTCAGATTCAGGCTCATGGCTATGCCGAGCAATACGAGAAATCACAAGGCAAGAAGCCCGACTGGTTCACGACCAATGGCGATGTGTTCCCCGTGGGGAAATCGACGATGAAGCCATTTGAACCCGTCTCACCCAAGGGTGGCCGCAGCTTCCCGCGGAAGAATTTGAGTAAGGGTGTCGGCGAATGGAACCATTACTACGTCCGCTCCATCAACGGTGAAGTGCGGTTGTGGGTGAACGGTGAAGAAGTCTCAGGCGGGAACGATTGCCAGCCGGCGACCGGGTTCTTGTGTTTGGAGTCGGAAGGGGCTCCGATCGAGTTTAAGAATCTGCGGATTCGCGAATTGCCGTAAGCTGGAAAGTTGGGGCGACTCTACAGCAGGCGTACCGTGATAAACTCAGGCGAGCCCGGCGGCGTAAGCCCCGGGATTCTTCTCGTGGGATCGGTTCCCAATCGGTCATTCTTAAAGTGAAGAGATGACAGGCTGGAAGCCTATCCCACGACGAAGAAGAATCCGGGGGCTTACGCCGCCCGGCTCGCCTAGCAGTGTTAGGTTAGCAACGGTTTGATTTCTTCGAGCGTATGCCGCTGGCTCTTGAGCTGCTTGATTTGTTCGCAACGCTGCACCATGTCAGCGGCATAGAGCTGGTAACCAGACTCGGTGACTTCCGCGACTTCCAGTAAACCTTCTTTCGTCCAGAATCGGATGGTCGGAACGGTTTGCCCAGTCGCTTTGGCCAATTCGCCGATCTTCAGCAGTGTGTTGGTATCAAGATCACCAATTGCGGATTCACCCTGTGCCGCCTTTAGATAGATATCCAATGAACGGTCGGCCGATTTGGCAATGATCTTTTCGTAATCCGCCTTGGAACCGCCGAGCTGTGCCTGTTCCAAAGCGCCGATATAGGCCAGGCGGTCACGCTTGCGGATGATCGCAGGCGGGTAACCAGCCATCATCAACAACAGGTTCATCAAGAGGCGTGCGGTTCGTCCGTTGCCGTCCACGAAGGGGTGGATGGACACCAGTCGATAATGGGCTTCACCGGCAAACGCGACGGGATGCAGATCATGCTTGCCCGTCAGCCAGGACTGAAAATCGTTCATCAGGTCGGGAACTTTACGCGGGTTTGGCAACACCACCATTGATCCGGAAATGCGCACCGGAATGTTGCGGTAATGTCCGGCGTGGTCGTCATCAATGCCTTTGAGAATCATCTCGTGAATGTCCAGCACATCCCTGGCTGAAAGCTGTGACGCCTTCTTGCTGATGAGTTCGTGCACGAAATCCAGGGCATGAGCATGGTTGGTGGCCTCCAAATGCTCCTTCAGGGTTTTCCCCCCCACCGCCAGCCCTTGTTCAATCACCACGGCTGTTTCGCGGCGGGTGAGCGTGTTCCCCTCGATCGCGTTGCTGGTGTAGGTAAGTTCCACCCGGAACCAATCGTTGAGATTCCGCACTAGTGCAGGTGGCAATGGTCGAAAGCCATCCAGTTCATGCTTTTTCTGGGTCAGTTTGTCATAGGTCATTCAGTAAAGTGTAAAGTGTCACGTAATGCTTTGCAAGGAGTTTGTTGCAGTGTTCGGGACAACGAATATTATGGTTGTGAATCGGTTGTGGCCACAACTTTGACGAGACTGCGGCCGCTGCGGACCAGCCAGGCGTTGTCGACCGCCGCCACGCCGTAGACGATGTCGGTGACGGAAATACTGTTTTCTCCGACAACTTCTAGTACGGGACCGGCTTTCAGCACGGCCACCTCTCCTTCCTTGCAAAAAAAGAAGAGATGCCCGTCGCTGGCAATTGCAGAAGCCCACATCTGGCCGGGCAATCGATGGTGCCATTTGATCTCTCCAGTGAGCAGATTCACGCACTGCAGCGCGCCGACCTTGTTCGTGAAGTAGGCCAGGCCCTCATAGACCAGGGGTGATGAGTAACCCGTCGTAATCTTCGGTGACCGCCAGACGACATGCGTTTGAGTGACATCTCCAGATCCGCCCAGTCGAATGACGGCACTGCCTGCTTGCTGTGGATCGGCGGCAAGCGGTGACTCCTGAGCGGCGGGCTTGGTTGTGTTCGGCGGCCCACCTCCGCTCCCGCGTCGGGAACCGCCCCCGCCTCGCTCACTCGCTCCGATGACCACCAGATTGTCGACCACGGTGGGCGAGGCGGTCGAATTTCCCTGGATTCCCGTGACATGCCACCATTCGCGTCCGGTCTTCGCATCGTAGGCCCGCACGCTACCTGCCGTGCTGGCGATAATTCCTGTCCCATGGCCATCGCGATAGGACACGGGGCTGCTCCATCCGGTTTGCGAGGGGTGATCGATCTTCCATCGATTCTGGCCGGTCCGCGTATCGCAAGCCAGCAGATAGGAGGGTCCGTTGTGGCAGACCTGAGCGATCAGCAGATCATCGGCCAAGATCGGGCTGCTCGAATAACCATGTGGCCCCATGATTTCCCCATAGTCTTTCACAAACGACCGTTGCCAGAGAATCTCACCGGTGTGTGAAAGGGCAATGATGTCTCCACTTTCAAACGCGACGTACAGACGCTCGGCGTCGACCACCGGTGTCGGTGCGCCGCGGGTGACGGTGTCACTGTCACGGACCTTCTGCGTGGCGGCGAAATCCTTCTGCCAGAGTTGTTCGCCGGTCCCGAGATGGATGGCGGAGATGTGTAAGTGCTCTTTCTGGTCTCCCGAGACTGAGGTCACGAAGACCTTCTCTTTCCAGACGACAGGACTGGATTGCCCGTAGCCGGGAAGTCTGGTGGTCCACCCGCGGCTGCGCCCGCGCAGCTCCCAGGTTCGAGGCAGGTTTTTCGCCTCAGACACGCTGTTGCCCCAACCGCGAAAACCGGGCCAGACCTCTTCCGCGGGGATGGATGCGATTGACCAGGATCCCATTACGAATAACAGCGTGATGCAGGAGACAAATTTCAACATGACTGTAATCCTTGCAAGTGAAAGCAAATGAAAGTGGACTCGTCCGCAACAATCCAGCTGTGCCCGCTCGGGCTAGCGATTAGCGTCCGACTCATTGATGTTGATGGCCAGAATCTTGTCGGATGCAGACCACTCTTGAACGAGTTTCGTCGTCTGAATGTCACGGCAGGTTGCAGGAATGGGGATCGGAACGGCTGCCACAGACTCGATCGTGAGGCGATATTTGCCGGGTGGCAGGATGGCCGATTCCAGCCCATCGTCGGCGATCAAGCTGAAATCTCCCTGAGCATCACTGACGCCGTAAGCCACTCGTCGGCGAGATTGTTCGCCGTCCTCAAACACGTTGATTTGCAGATCAGCCCGCGCCATCCCACCTAGCCGAATGGTGCCCGCTGTGCCTCCGTGCAGAAGAGACGCCTGACGGTGGCAACCCATGGCACAGAGCAGTGCGACTGCCAGTAATCGAGTTGCAATCGTTGAATACCTTGTCGCCATGAAAGCACCTGATTGTGAGCGATGCGAACGTCGCCACTTGCTGTTGTTGGGGTTGCCAAAGTCACCACGTCGATTTATTTTTGGGTGGGCTCTAGAACTCACCGGCGCTCTCATTCCCGTTGCGGCTGTGAATGGCGCGATGCACCGTGACGTTGATACTGTCACTCAAGAATCGCACGGCACCGTCGCCCAAGAGCACGTTGGCTCCGCCGGTGTGCATGCTGCGCGGGCCGAAGAATCCCGTGCCGTGCAGGGTGGTGTCCGGCAGACGACTGTTGGGCGTGTTGTAGCCGTTGGTGCAGACATTGTGAGCCAGTCCGCGCAGCCAGGATGTGCCGCGTCCGTTGCCGGCAGCGCTACCCTTCCAGCCGGTCTGGGCAGCCAACACCGCCGACAGATCTGGGTTGATGATTGTCGGAGTCGGCCAGCCGCCGCTCGAACCGGCATAGCCTGGGCCCGCTCCTGGCGACGCCCCGGAACTGGCATTCAATTGCTTATGGTAGGGAAACGTTGGAGTTGTTCCCGCAGCGAGAGTGACATCAATGCCATCACCGCGAATCGCTTCGTTCATGATGACCGTGTTGGATGTTCCATCTATGATATCGCCGATGCGCGCGTTGGAATTATTCCAGAAGATGCCATCCGTCTGGCGGCGGTCGTCGTAATACGTACCCGTCCCGCTGCCCGTGCTCATCATGTAATTGTTGCCTGCGAACATATAAGGCTGGGGCGGACTTCCCAGCGTTGCTGTCGAGAGGGGCGGCGCCGGGTCGCTGGGGCACAGCAACAGGGGAATCGTCTGCGCAAAGAGCGACACGAAGAGCGGATTCGGAACTTGGGAACCTCCCGGTCCCGTGTAAACCAATTGGTTGAAGTCGATCAGGTTTTGCAGGTTGGCTTGATCCACCAGCGGCAGAATGCGGGCTTGCGGCGAAAAACCTGTTGAGCTTCCATTCATCGGGAACACCAGGAATGTGCTCTCGTAGTTGTGCAGGGCCAGCCCGAGTTGCTTCAAATTGTTTTTGCATTGCGTACGGCGAGCTGCCTCCCTGGCCTGCTGGACGGACGGCAGCAGCAAGGCAATCAAGATCGCGATGATGGCGATGACCACCAGCAGCTCGATCAACGTGAATCCGCGTTTGTGACTCATGGCAATTCTGCTCCTCAAGGAATGTTCAAATCAGCGAACTCAAGACTGGAGCTCGCCCGGCATCCTAGACTCTAATGACACCATGATGTTAATGCAAGTAAATTGCAATAACAATTTAATGTCCGTTATGTGCGGTGTGCGGAAATCCGCAGAGAAACCGCAATTAGAGATTGGTGAGTTCTCGGAATTGGTAACCCAGAATGCATGACACGAGCGAATTCACCTGGCGTGACCCGTAGAGGTCGGTGTCGGCCATGTCTCCAGAATGCAACCGAATATCTTTGGCGCCAGAATTTGCATAGCCGGCGGCAGTTTAAATCGACGTGGAGTTTTCATGCTGGTGCCTGCCAGAAGATCTTCTCACACGTATACTGCACCCCTACAATCGAGCCACATTCGTCCGTTGAGGTTCCTCAACGGAAGGATAAATAATGGACTCTCACCAAGACCTGAGGGAGATCTGATTCTGGACACGGCATCACACGAACCGTCACCCCCTGGTCCGCAATTCGAGGCGCTGGCGTCGCGGCAATTCTCGGCCTGGTTGGCCGAACAGCGGCTGAGCCTCGCGTTTACGACCTATCAGGCGGGAAAGCTGTTTCTGGTTGGTTCGCAGCCGGATGGCAGGCTGTCGATCTTCGAGCGGACGTTTAACCGTTGCCTGGGGCTCTGGGGTGATGGTCAATCGCTGTGGATGTCTTCGCTGTATCAGCTCTGGCGTTTTGAGAACGCCCTGGATGCGGGTCAGGCCGTCAACGGTTTTGACCGGGTTTATGTCCCGCAGGTGGGCTACGTCACCGGGGACCTCGACATTCATGATGTCGCGGTGGATGCAGATGGCCGGGTCGTCTTCGTTAACACATTATTCGGTTGCCTGGCCACGACCAGCGAACGTCACAGCTTTATTCCACTTTGGCAACCGCCGTTTCTCAGTAAGTTGGCGGCGGAAGATCGCTGTCATCTGAATGGCCTGGCGATGGAAAACGGCCGGCCGGGATATGTTACCTGCGTCAGTCAGAGTGATGTGGCAGACGGCTGGCGCAATCGCCGGCGTGATGGCGGGTGCGTGATTGACGTGCGGACCAACGAGATCGTCACGACCGGTCTGTCGATGCCCCATTCGCCGCGTATCTACCGTGACCAGTTGTGGTTACTCGATTCGGGGACTGGTCATTTCGGCCGCGTCGACCGCACAACCGGCAAATTCGAACCGATTGCATTCTGCCCCGGTTACTTGCGCGGGCTGACGTTTATGGGTGATTACGCGGTTGTGGGACTGTCGCAATGCCGCGAAAACCGAACTTTTCAGGGATTGGCGCTCGACGACAACCTGAAATCGCATGATGCCGAGCCTCAATCGGGGATCTGCGTAATTGATTTGAAATCTGGCGATTTAGTCCACTGGTTGTGGTTGCACGGGGTTGTCCGTGAACTTTACGATGTTGTGGTACTACCCGGTGTACGACGCCCTACAGTCGTCGGTTTCAAGACAGATGAGATTCGCAGAACGATCACCATTGGAACGCGTGAAAGTCTGTAATTTGGCAGCCTGATTCGACAGAGTCGGGTCAAAAAAGTGCCCGACTCGGGAGAGTCGGGCTACGGGCCCGGTTGGCCTGAATGTTTCGGTGAGAGCAATGTCCACGGAAAGGACATGCGCATGCATCGAGTGATGAGCCGGATTGGCTCGGGATTTGTTTCCCGCTCACACGTCTTCATTAATAGTCCGCCGTGAAGTAACGCTTCGCGGCCACGCTTAAGGTCCGCGCACTATGTTACTTCAGTCCTGGTTGGCAGCCTGGCGTCGAAACGCCAGTCGTCTGGTGGGAAATCTTCGCGGCCTGCGAGGCCGTCGTCCCACCCGTCGCACGCCTGTCTCGCCAGTCCGACCTGAAGTGTTGGAGTCGCGTTGCCTGTTGACCACGGCGACGATCGATCTGGCGAATCTGGCACCCGCCGGAGTGACTCTCTATGGCGTGGATACAGCCGACTTCAGTGGCCGGGCCGTATCAGGCATTGGCGACATCAACGGAGATGGCTACGACGATGTCCTGATCGGGGCGTTGAATAGCGGCGGGTCGGGGAACGCGACCGCCGGGGCCGGTGAAGGCTATGTGGTCTTTGGCAAGGCCGACTGGTCGGCGACTCCCTCCCTGGAATTATCCACGCTGGACGGGACCAACGGCTTCATTCTGTATGGAACCGATGCGGCCGACTTCGCGGGTGGCGCAGTCGCCGCGGGTGGAGATGTGAATGGCGACGGATTTAATGACTTGCTGATCAGCGCTTACCGCGCTGATGGTGTGGGGAATGCCAAGTCGAATTCGGGCGAGACCTATGTCGTGTTTGGTAAGTCGAACTGGGCGGCAACTCCGACGGTCAACCTGGGTTCGCTGAACGGGACCAACGGTTTTACCTTGCTGGGAATTGATGCCAGCGATTTTGCGGGCAAAGCCCTGAGTGCTGCCGGTGATGTGAACGGTGACGGGTTTGGTGACATCCTGATCGGTGCACCGGGCGGAGATGGGGCCAGCAACGCCAAGGACGCTTCGGGCGAAAGTTACGTCGTCTTCGGTAAGGCCGACTGGTCGGCGACTCCCACTCTCAGCCTGAGTGCGCTGAATGGAAGCAATGGCTTTACGATGTTTGGCGTCGACGTCGATGACGCGAGTGGCCGGGCGGTGGCGAGTGCCGGGGATGTGAACGGCGACGGCTTCGGCGACATCATCATCGGTGCTCCCATCAGCGATGGCGCGACCAATCTGACATCGCTGGCCGGTGAAAGCTATGTCGTGTTTGGTAAGGCCACTTGGTCGTCGACCCTCAGTCTGGGTGCGTTGAATGGGACGGCGGGCATCACCTTGTTTGGAGTCGATCGCGAAGATGCCAGCGGGACCTCGGTGAGTGGTGCCGGGGACGTCAACGGTGACGGCTTCGACGACATCATTATCGGTGCTCCGGTCGCTGACGGAAGCCCGAATGTGTTGGAGTCCGATGCGGGTGAAAGCTATGTCGTCTTCGGCAAAGCCAGTTGGGTGGCGACACCGACAGTCGCTCTCGGCATCTTGAATGGGACGAATGGTTTTATCATCTATGGCGTGGCACCGCTTGATGCCAACGACTTCACGGTGCATAGCAACAGTGGTGCCTCGGTTTCCGGCATCGGGGACTTGAATGGCGATGGCTATGACGACGTCCTGATTGGCGCCCCGTTTGCGGCCGATATCACTTTGGACAGCACGAACAACGGTCAAAGTTACGTCGTCTACGGCAAAGCCGATTGGTCGACGACACCGACCTTAGTCACGAGTGCGCTCGACGGGACGAATGGCTTTACGGTCTATGGCGCCGAATTGAACGATCAAAGCGCCAAGTGGGTGAGCGGGGCGGGTGACTTCAATGGAGATGGCTTCGTCGATTTGCTGATTGGTGCTCCCAACGGAGATGGTTCGACGGAAAACAATTTCAACTCCGGTGAATCCTATGTCGTCTTCGGTGGTGACTTCACTTCCAGTGCGACTCAGGTGGGAACTGCGTCAGGTGAAACGCTCTCTGGAACGTCAGGAGTCGACAAACTCGTCGGTGCCGGTGGCAATGACCAGTTGATCGGTGCCGGCGGGGCAGACGTGTTGTATGGCAGTTCGGGCGATGACGTCATCACCGTGACGAGCACCGACTTTGCCCGCGTGAACGGCGGCAATGGTAACGACACCTTGAAATTGAGCGGCAGCGGCTTGACGCTCGATCTGACCACGCTGGCCAACAATAAGCTGCGTAACGTCGAGCTCATCGATATTCGTGGCAATGGTGCCAATACGCTGGTATTGAACACCCTGGAAGTTTTGAATCTCACACAGGGTTCCAATCCCGATCACACTGCGAATACCTTGCGAGTCCGCCGTGACGCCAACGATACGGTAACGATGGGCACGGGCTGGGTTCAGGGCGCTAACGCAACAGTCAACGGGTTGAACTACCAAGTTTATACACAGGGGGCGGCCCGCTTGTTATTGGAAGTTCCCGGCCAGTCCATCCCTGATGTCGCATTAAGCATCAACCACGCCACGATCGCCGAAGATTTGGGAACGGCATCGGTCACGGCGACCCTGCAAGATCCTTCCAATGTCGATGTGACGGTGACGCTGAGCTTCAGCGGGTCGGCAGCATTCCCGGGCGACTATTCGCGTAGCAATACACAGATCGTGATCCCCGCGGGCAGCCTCACAGGTTGGGTCACGCTGACTGCCGTGTCGGATACGGATGTCGAACCGACGGATACGATCACAGTGGGGATCTCCAGTGTTTCTGGCGGACTCGAGTTCGCCCCGGGAACAGTCTCCACGCAGATCTTGGACGATGACAATCACGCTCCGTCGTTTACCACGACTGCAACGCCCAGTATCCCGGAGAATACGACTGCCGTCCTGACTGTCATCGCGCTCGATACGGACTTGCCGGCCCAGACCGTCACGTATTCGTTGACCGGCGGTGCCGACAAGAGTTTTTTTGCGATTACGGCAGGGGGCGTGTTGACGTTCAAGGCGGCCCCGGACTTCGAGGCTCCGGGCGACGCCGGTGGTAACAATGTTTATGACGTGCAGGTGACCGCAGATGATGGATTCGGGAAAACCACCACTCAGAATCTGTCAGTCACGGTGACGGACGTAGATGATGTGGCGCAAGCCAACCTCGATCTGGAAGCGCAGACGATTACGTGGATCAAGAAACAGGCTCCCGTCACCGTACTGCCCCAGATTGTGGTGACGACCAGCGGCAATCTACTTGGAACTACTTTGACGATCACGATGAACGCGATCGGGAGCAAGAAGAAGGCGGCCGATCTGCTGACCATTCCTTCGACATCCGCCATTGGAACGACGTCCGGCCTGGTCTATGCGAATGGCAAGCTGACAATGGTGGTGACACTGAAAGAAGGCGCCACGCAGGAGGGCATCCAGGCCGTCTTACGCGGCATCAAGTTCTCGACGAAGGGGAAGGGACTGAGTACCCCGACGCGTAAATTGGATGTCACGTTGTCGGTACCCGGTGGAGCCACCGACCACGTCTCCCAGACGATCAACGTCTTCAAGAAGGCGCCGGTCTGATTGGGCGACCTGCAACGCTGTCTTCGTAGGCGAGCGTCCGGAGTGAGCCGGATGGTTGTTAGCGAGTTGCAAGCAATGGTAAGGCCGCATCTAAATCAATCCAGGCGAGCCCGGAATTCTTCGTCGTAGGATAGGCATCCTGCCTGTCAATCGCGAACCGACAAAGCCGTCAACCAAGAGCCTGTGCCGATCAAATTGGCAAACGTAGGAAGAATGGACTG
>JAQGHS010000954.1 GCA_028291605.1 Planctomycetaceae bacterium
ATCCAGGTGCGGTCCGGATAATTCTGCAGTGCGTGCTCAAGGGTCTTTGAAGCGATAAAAATCGCCCCTGGCCGAGCCGTCTTCAGCAGCCGCAGATTGAGTTCATCGACTCCAAACGTAATGTCGCGGGGCCCAGCCTTGGCAATCGACTGGGCGCTCTCGATCAGCACAGCCTCGTCGCCATGGACGATGCCATCCAACCGGCGCGCGAGTTCCCCAACCGAGATCTCCATGACAGGAGTCCTTTCCTGATTCCAATAGATCCATCTATGTATTTTGAGGCAGAAGCCATCAAGAGGGTTTTTACCCGAACCGCAAGCCGCAGGGCAACCCCGGTTTGCCATAGCCGTAAGCCACGTAGCCGAAGTCGCCAAGACTTCGGGGGCTGTTACCAACGCGGCCAGAACTCTTGGCGAGTTCTGCTACGAAACCCGTAGCCGTAGGCCCAAACTCCGGCTATACTGGCCGTTTCGAGTCGCCAGACTCACCGTTCCGATTTCAAAACATCCCGCTCGAGATTTTGATCATGGCAGTGCGTGGTATCCGGGGAGCGATCAGCGTCCCGGTCGATAATTCCCAGGAGATCGTGTCGGCCACCACCGAGCTGCTAAAAGAGATCCTGCGACTCAATCAGATTGACCACTTCGACGATATCGCGTCGATCTTTTTCACGACGACTCCCGACCTGGTCGCGACTTTTCCGGCCGAAGCGGCCCGCGCCCTGGGGATGAACCACGTGCCCCTGCTGTGTGCCTCGGAGATTGGTGTCCCCAACCGGATGCCGCTCTGTGTGCGGGTTCTGCTGCACGTCAACAGTGAGAAAACGCAACGCGAAATGGTCCATGTGTATCTTCGCGAAGCGAAGAAACTACGGCCCGACGTGCAGAGTGCTCAGTAGCGAGAGAGAGCGTTCGAAATACAAGCTCGAAGCGCAAGCGAGTGCATTTCCCTCCAAATTAATGGTCGGAATGCACTCGCTTGCGCTTCGAGCTTGTATTGCACTCACTGCGATTGCAACATCATCAGCAGGAAGTAGCCCGGAAAGAAATTCGGCGCCGAGACTGGCTCGCTCATGACTGGCTTTTTCTCACCCTGGCGGAACAGATAGAACACCCCCTGCTCCATATTCTGTCCGCCGTAGTTTTCAAACGGCAGTGTCTGCACGTTCTTCCGCCCGATAAAGCCCTGGGGACGGAATTGAATGGCGTTGGGCAAAAATGTCAGATTCTGAGTCCAGGGGACCGCCTCACCCGCCGCCAGCCGCGTGGCCATCCGCACGGCGATCGCCTTGGCGATGAAATTCCGCAGCTCGTCGAGCGACGAATCTTCATTCATGATCGTCGTCGTGTAGTTGATCTTGGCCGCTTTCATCCCGGGCAGGGGGCTGAAATGCAAACCAATATGAGTCCCCACGTAGACGCCATTGTGATAGTGTCGCGTCGCCGAATAGGTAAACGTGCCCACATCAACGTATCGCAACTCCTGCTGGCCGAATAATCCCGATTTATGCACCCCTCGTTCCCGACAGCGGAAGACGGAATAGGCCATCGAGTACGCCCAGGCCATACACAACACGCCCACCGCGATCATGCCGACGCCGGAAACCATGGCCTCGATTTCATCCGCGATGAGCAGTACGACTCCGATGAAGACCAGCAGACCACCGCCGGCGTAGGCCAGCAAGCGCGGCGTGCGTCTCGCCCGGCGTTCGAAAAGAATTCGCCCTAATCCGGACGACTCTTCTTCCGCCGCACCGTCCGCAGGCTTCTCCGGCGGCTGCAACAAATGGGGCAACAAGCACACGTTCCGGCCGTTGGTGGGAAACTTCGCCACGGCATCGTCCTGACCGCGGCGCCAGATGCAGATCTGTCCGTCGAATTCCTCGCAAGCCGTAATTTCCTGTCGCGCGATGGATTGCTGTTGAGCCGGTTTGCCCCAGGTGAATTCCCGCGCGTCGAGACGCCAACCGTCACCGTCAAACGGGCGGCCCGACTGCAAGGTCGACTGGGTGTGTTCGAGCACCTGTTTCCACAGCCGCGCTGTCAGCGTCGCCAACGGATCAGGCCATTTGTCCACAAGGGTGGTTTCCAGCGTGATTGGACCGTCTTCTTCGTCGGACCACACCACGAACTGGCGGAAGATCGACTTCAGTTCGCCACCCGCGTAGTTCCGTTTCGTCTTCAGCGCCAGTGACGTCACGCTACTGTCGGAAATATGGAATTCCTGCTTGCGATCAATGACATCGAAGCCATCGCCGGTATCGCGAATCCACATCTGTTTCGAACGCCGCAGCGCCGCGTGGACTTCCAGACCGATCCAGATCAAGCCAAACAAGCCGGTCAGCAGAATTCCGGCGGTCCGATCTCCAAATAACAGGAGCGCGACCGTTCCCAAGAGACACAACGGCACCAGAATCCGGGACCAATAGACAAGTCGCGAAATCTCACCGCGCACAAGCACTGGTTCTGACATGGGGCGACCCTTGCGAGTTCACAATTCACAATGATGTTGGGGGCGATATGCCGTAATGAACCGGTTGATCCCCAAATTGTGCCATGAGCGAGCCGAGTCGACAACTGCCAAACTGCATAGTAGGGAAGGTGTGAGAGGAGGCGAGGTGATGGCGATTAAATGACCCATCCAGGAGTCGAACCTGGTCCTGCAGCTTCGCAGACTGCCGTGCTATCCCCCACACTCACAGGTCGTATTGAAAACTCTGTTCCCATTCCACAAATGCTCCGCCGAGGAATCGAACCTCGTCCGACAGTTTCGAAGACTGTCATGCGTTCCAGCACACCCGCAGAGCGTTCAACGGTCCTTGGTCGCCGTTTCTGGCAACTCAATCGAATAGGGAGAAAGTAGTGAGTAGAAAGTAGACCGCAGTAGAATGTGAATGGCCTGTCTATCAGGCTTTGATTTTCTACTCTCTACTTTCTCTCTTCTACTGCTCTCTGCGGCTATCCCGCAGGTGCCCAGGGGGAATCGAACCCGCCACCGCGACTTTCACAGAGTCACATGCGAAACCACTACAACATGAGCACCATACATTTGGCTTGTCCGTCAATCGAACAAACCAGTTGCGGACCCTGGTAACGATCCAGGCAGTCCAGGCTTATGAGGCCTAGCCGGACCCTGTCCGTCCGCAACGAATTCTCTCCGTAGCCCGTATGGGAATCGAACCCACCTCGCCAGATTGAGAATCTGACATCCTATACCGCTAGACGAACGGGCCAAACAAACACAGCGCTCTCGATGGGATTTGAACCCACGATCTCCACCTTGACAGGGTGGCGAGCACTCCGGACTGCTCCGCGAGAGCGTATTACTTTCTCAATACTGCATTAATCCCGGATGGACTCGAACCATCGATAGTCATCTTGTAAGGATGCCGCCTTAGCCGCTGGGCCACGGGATCGAATATCACTGCCACGAACTCAAGTGGATTCCACTGGGAGTTGCACCCAGATTACCGGTTTGCAGGACCGGGGTCTTCCTGTTAGACGATGGACCCATTCACTAATAATCGCCGGGAAACATCTGCCAATACAAATCCAGAACCTCAGCTTCATGACGCAGCGCATAGGCTTCGGCAAATCCTTCACCGCGACACGGCCGGCGCCGTGCTCGAGTCGTCATTCGATCGTGATGATGCCCCAACTCGTGAACCAACACATGGACCAATTGAAACGCCCTCGCAGTCGCCTGATTGAATTCCAGGACCCACGTCATCCCGCTTCCCGAGCACGGCACACGCAGCTTTTGCAATAAACCTTCGTGATCGGCGATAAAGCTCCGGTCACATCCCGTCAGGGAAAACCCACGATTCCAGGCAGTGACCGCCACGACTCCCGTACGGTGCCAGCCCAGGCAATCGGCGTCACCCTCTGCCTGGACGACCGCATCCAATCCACATTGCAACACGTCCCACTCAGGAAGGGCCGTCACAAATTGCCGCAATTCCGCCTGATGCACCAGATGACGATACCCAGCCCCGGGCTTCTGACGATCAAACACGAGCACCGGCTGCACGGAATTCAAATAGTGGGGCGTGACGGCACGGCAATTTTTCGATTGCACCTTACCGTCCCTCACCTTGGGCGCCGTCTTACGTCCTACGCCATACATGATTTAGACCTTATTGACTGCAGGAACTCCATCAGCGGAAGCCGTGGGACTCGAACCCACAAACGAGTCGCCTCGTCACCTGTTTTCGAGACAGGCTCCTCATCCGGCCGGATGACTTCCATGATTTTGGTCAGTTGTCCGTTGTCCTTGGTCCTTTGTTATTGGCGATAAACCGCGTTTTCTCATTCACTCAGCCGCCCTTCTGTCGATCCACGGCACGCGACTGACAACTGACAAAGGACCAAGGACAAATTCCCCCCAAATTCGGGGAGCAGGATTCGAACCTGCATGACCGGCTTCAAAGGCCGGTGGCCTGCCATTAGCCGATCCCCGAATAGGATCTTTAGTCAAGCGGCGTAGTTAAAACATTGCCCTCAACGATGCTGGACCATTCATCCCTCGCGCTCCAAGTTAAAAAACCTCGCGCTCCAAGTTGAAAAAGCACCCAGCGGGAGTCGAACCCGCACGTCCGCCATGGCAAGGCGATAAGCTACCGCTACATCATGGGTGCGAGCGAGAAAGTAGAAGGTAGTGAGTGGAGCGTAGACAGGACTCTTATCTACTCTCTACTTTCTACTCTCTATTGCGGCGACAGCCGCAATTGGGGCCGGAGGGATTTGAACCCTCACTTGCCAATTTAAAAGATTGGTGTGCTGCCGTTACACCACGACCCCCAAGGCTGGAGTGTCGGGTGCGTTTATAAAAATGTTCGTACCACATGTTTCAATTCCTTCTGAAGCAGACCGAATTCGCTCGGGGTGGAGTTGAACCACCGCAACCGCTGTATCAGAACGGTAGGCTCCCGTTACATCACCGAGCGGGAACCAACACAGATACCCCGTAGGGGAATCGAACCCCTATCTTCGGATGGAAAGTCCAATATCCTGAGCCGTTAGAAGAACGGGGCGGGTGAGTAAGTAGGTGGTCGAGAGTAGAAAGTAGAGAGGAACAGTTTGCACTGTAGGCCCTCTTGGCCTTCTCAACTACCGATCCCAATTAGACACTGCCGTAAAACGAAAACAGCCCGGGGTCGCGAGACACCGGGCTGTGGTTTTCACAGTCAACCTGGGATGGTGTCATTCGCGCAGCACGGCTTCATTCAACGCCGCATCTTGATCGATGCGACCCCGAGCCGTCATTTTTTCATGTTGTTGAGATGTACGTTGCATGATGCTAGAAAATGACACCTGATGATTTATTGCGTTTGGAAAACTCTGGCCACTAACTGAATTGTGTGGCCACCAATTGAGACGCAGCACGAGTTCGGTTGGTTCGCCAGAATTCTGAAAATTAAAATGTCCCTCATTTATTATAGAGGCGAGCATCCGTCATTTTATTCCGGAGGAACGACACCCTTTTTCAAAATGACATTGGAATAGAAGGCACGTGACCCGGTCGCGACAATTGCGTACGCCGCGCGTGTGCGGTCGTAGAACTCGAATCGCTCAATCTTCGTCAGCGACACCTCACGGCCTTCAGCGGCTTGCAGGTCCTTCCGGAACGTCGCCCAGATCGCGGGCTCAGGCGACTTCGGGTCGACCGGTTCCATCACCATCGCCTGTTCCGAGACAAACGTGTCGATCGGCAGGAACTTCAAGATCGCCGGCAGCAATGTTTCCAGATCGATTCCATCCGCACGTACGATGCGTTGAGCATTGGCGTCGGCCGGAAAGTTGGCATCGGCGAGGACGAGTTCGTCACCGTGTCCCATTTGCATCATGACGGCCATCAAGTCGGGTGAAATCGCAGGGTGAACGTGTTTCAACATGGGTCAATCTCCAGTAGGTTTTGGGGGCTTGAGTGGAGCACGAAGAGTTCTATCCACAGATTTCGCAGATGACACAGATTTGAATCCAATTCTTGATCTGCGTCATCTGCGAAATCTGTGGATAAACGACCTCGTTCTTCTCCATCGGTTGCTCTAAATCGCCGTTGGTGCTTACAGAATCGTAACTTACGTTCAGAACACGGGAAATGGCGTGCGCTTCCGATGGGCGAACGGTCTCGATATCATGGCCCTGTCCGGTGGAAAAGTGCTCAAAACGATTTCCGCCAAGTTTGAATATGATCTGACACGTTTTTTCCAGGGTCGGCAATGAAGATCCACGAATATCAGGGTAAGCAACTGTTCGCCAAGGCCGGAATCCCCGTGCCTGCAGGCATTGTCGCCAAGACTCCGGAGGAAGCGGCTGCTGCTTTCACGAAGTTGGGCGGCAAAATTGCCGTGGTGAAGTCACAAATCCACGCCGGCGGCCGTGGCAAAGGAACGTTTAAAGAACAACCGCAGCAACGCGGCGTGGTTCTGGTACGTTCCGCCGACGAAGCCAAGGAGAATGCGGCTCGCATCCTGGGCAACACTCTGGTCACCGTCCAAACCGGGCCGGAAGGCAAGAAGGTCAACACGATCTACGTCGAAGGCGGTCTCAATATCGCCCGCGAACTCTATCTCGGAATCGTCGTCGATCGCGAAGCTGGCGGTCCGGTGCTGATCATGTCGACCGAAGGTGGTGTCGAGATCGAAGAAGTCGCCGAACATCACCCTGAGAAAATCCTCAAGGAAAAGTTCGACGGATTGAACGGACTGCATGCCTTCCAGGCTCGCAATCTGGCGTTCAAGCTGGGCTTTGAAGGTCCCGCCATTCGAGCCGCCGAGAAATTCCTGCCGCAGATCTGCAAGTTCTTCATCGACAACGACTGCAGCATGGCCGAGATCAACCCGCTGGTGATCACGAAAGAGGGCGAACTGTTCGCTCTCGATGCGAAAGTCACGTTCGACGACAACGCCCTGTTCCGCCACGCCGCCCTGAAAGAATACCGCGACCTGTCGGAAGAAGAGCCGATGGAAGTGCGGGCATCGGAAACCGGCCTGAGCTACGTCAAGCTGGAAGGCAACATCGGTTGCCTCGTGAACGGTGCCGGCCTGGCCATGAGCACCATGGACTTGATCAAGCTGCACGGCGGCCAGCCCGCGAATTTTCTAGACGTCGGCGGCGGAGCCAATGTCGATCAGGTGACCGAAGCCTTCAAGATCATCCTCGCCGACTCCAATGTCAAAGCAGTGCTGGTCAACATCTTCGGCGGCATCATGCAGTGCGATACGATTGTGACCGCATTGCTGGCGGCGTACGAAAAGGTCGGCTTTACCGTACCGCTGGTCGTGCGACTCGAGGGAACCAACGTTGATCTCGCCCGCAAGATGCTGGCCGAAAGTGGTCGCGACATCATCACGGCAACGGATCTGACCGACGCGGCGAAGAAGGTTGTCGCCACGCTGGGGGCGTAGCCCGCAGCCGTAGCCCGACTCTTCGAGTCGGGTCTGTTCGCAACAGAATGTGCGCGCTCCAATTGCCAGCCGAAATCGAAAACACATTAGCTCCGACTCAAAGAGTCGGGCTACCGAAACTCAACATTCAGGGTAGAGTCTTTTCCCATGAGTATTCTTGTTGATCGCGATACAAAGGTCATCTGCCAGGGCATCACCGGCAAGTCGGGGTTGTTTCATAGCCAGAAATGTCGTGAATACGGCACGCCGCTAGTTGGCGGTGTCACACCCGGCAAGGGTGGTACGGAGATCGATGGGTTTCCCGTCTTCAATACGGTCGCGGATGCCGTGCAGAAGACCGGTGCCAACACGACGATGATCTTCGTCCCGCCTCCATTCTGTGCCGATGCGATCATGGAAGCCTGCGATGCCGGCATCAAGTTGATCATCGCCATTACCGAAGGCGTGCCTGTCCTGGATATGGTCGCGGTGACCACCTACCTCAAGGGCAAATCGAGCCGCCTGATCGGTCCGAACTGTCCTGGTGTGATCACTCCCGGGATCGCCAAGATTGGCATCATGCCCGGTTACATTCACAAGGCCGGCCCGGTCGGTCTGATGAGCCGCAGCGGAACCCTGACCTACGAAGCAGTCTGGCAATTGACGAGCCTCGGCCTGGGTCAATCGACCTGCGTGGGTCTCGGCGGCGACCCGATTGTCGGCACGAGTTTCATCGAACTGCTGGACATGTTCGAGAAGGATCCGGCCACCGAAGCCATCCTGATGATGGGCGAAATCGGCGGCAGTGCCGAGATCGATGCTGCGAACTTCATCAAGGCTCACGTTAAGAAGCCAGTGGCCGCGTTCATCGCCGGCCGGACCGCCCCTCCCGGGAAGCGCATGGGTCACGCCGGAGCCATCATTTCTGGCGGCAAGGGAACGGCTCAAGAAAAGATCGACGCTCTAGAGGCCGCGGGGGTTGTGGTTGCACAAAGCCCTGCCGACATGGGCACCGCGGTCCAGCGTGCCATCGCCAAGAAGGCCGGTAAGTAGCAGTTGTAACGGAGTGTGAAAGACGAATTCGCTAGCCTTCCGGTGATACCAGAAGGCTAGTTTCATTTTGCCATGCCAAAGATAGTCGTTGATCGCTCCGCGATCGAAACGCGGACGCAGTATCTGGGCGGCACGTAATTCGACCATCAGTCGTAACGCGATAGCGTCCAGTTCAGATTTCACGAAACGGCCCGCGTTGTCCTTAATTCCGAACCGTAGAAGATCCCATTTCAACGGAACTTCCACGCTTCGACAATCGAACGCCGACGCATTCCGGTGGATGGGGAAGTGACAGCCGCAGATTCAGGAAACACTCATGCAGAAACCCAGCAGCTCTCAATTGAAGACTCTGCAAGCCACGAAATTCGATGAGTCTGGTCCCGGCACGATCCTGGCCGACTTCGAAACACTGCTCTCTTTCATCGGGCCCGATGGCTTGCGAAGTTCCGGCAAGAATGTCCGCATCCCCCTGGCTGCATTGAATGACCTGGATGAGCGAATGACTCATCCCTTGCGCCCTAAGCTGGAGCGGCCGCAACAAGTCTCATTTCCGCATTTGAATGGCCTGTATCTCCTATTAAAGTCTACGGGGCTGGGTATCGCGTCGGGTCAAGGGGCCAGCGGCCGCCTCGTACTCAATCCGCCGATCATCTCGCAATGGATAGCACTCAATCCGGTCGAAAAATACCTCACTTTGTTCCAAGCTCTGATGACCAGCAATTGGGGAATGATTTCGTCAGACGAGTCATCCCACAGCGGCCCCTTTCGAGGCGTGCAGACGTATCTTGAGCATTATTGCAGGCGCCCAAAGGGCGGTACTTCAACGCCGGCATCCGAGCAGTTTTTTGGTTGGACCGATCAAACCACTGCGGCGTTATTGGAACTCTTCGGCCTCCTGGACATCGCGAGAGATCTTCCTAAAAAGGGAGAAAACTGGCGCATCAAGTCCGCCAAAGTCACAGAATTCGGCCACGCTTTTATGGCTCGGTTGAAGGATATGTCCTTCGAGTACAACTTTATGGACATTGTTCTGGATGGCGTATCCGATGAAGGGCAGTGGTTGGCAGATATTTTTCGCGACGTATTTCCCGATTGCCACAACACACTGCAACCCGTGGAAGCAGAATTCGTGGACGGGATCTGGCAGTTTAAGGTCTCGTGGGGCACAGTTTGGAGGCGGATCCTGATCCCTGCCGACATGAGCACCGATGAGTTGGTTGAAGGGATTCTGAAGGCATTCAAGTTTGATTCGGATCATCTATACCAATTCGAAATGCGAGATCGATCCGGGCAGGAATTTCGAATTGGCCCCGAAGGTCTCGACGGAGTTGATGAGTTCAGCGACGAATTCGCAGTTGGTTATCTGCCTTTGGATCCAGGCGGGTCGATGCGGTTTCATTTTGATTTTGGAGCGGATTGGCGATTCGATGTGAAACTCGAAAAGATCTTGGCACCTGACGAGTCCATGACCGGCCTGAAGATTACCGAGAAAAAAGGCAACGCCCCGAAACAGTACGACTATGACAATGATGGCTGGTAGTGTTGCGAGCGTTCGAAGTTTTACCTATTGGTCCGATATGAATGCCGAGGACCAATGGGACGACACCAATTTGAGATGCCCGCCGTAACCATCTACAATTGGCCTATCTGAAGTAGCCACGCTCGCCAGAGCGTGGGTCAGCGGGTGATCAACTTCGCGCAACCCACGGTCTGGCGACCGCGGCTACGAACTACTTCTCCAACAGAGACCTTGCACCATGCCCCTATCTCGCGAAAAAAGTCACGCCCACTACCAACGAGCCTGCAAGACCATCCCCGGTGGTGTGAATAGTCCGGCCCGGGCCTTCGGCGGAGTCGGTGGCGAACCGTTGATCATTTCGCGGGGCAACGGGCCTTATTTGTGGGACATTGATGGCAATCGCCTGATCGACTACATCGGCTCCTGGGGTCCGCATATCCTGGGGCACCGCCATCCTGCCGTGATCGCGGCAATTACCGATGCCCTCCAGCGAGGGACCAGCTTCGGTGCTCCGACCGAGTTGGAAACCGAAATGGCCGAGTTGGTCATTGAGGCCGTGCCGTCGATCGAAATGGTGCGGATGGTGAATTCTGGCACCGAAGCGACCATGAGCGCCATCCGGCTCGCGCGGGGTTTCACCGGCCGCAATCTCATCATCAAGTTTGCGGGTTGCTATCACGGCCACGTCGACAGTTTGCTCGTGAAAGCGGGGAGTGCGGCCACGACTCTCGGCACTCCCTCCAGTCCCGGAGTGCCCCCCGGTTGCACCGCCGATACCTTGTGCCTGGAATACAACAACATCAATGAATTGGCCGAGGCGTTCAAGAAGCGTGGCGACGAAATTGCCTGTGTGATTCTGGAACCCGTCGTCGGCAATATGGGCTGCGTTCTCCCCGCGCCGGGATTCCTCGAAGCCACTCGCGAGTTATGTACGAAACACGGTTCCGTGCTGATCTTCGATGAAGTCATGACGGGGTTC
>JAQGHS010000990.1 GCA_028291605.1 Planctomycetaceae bacterium
CTTCATCGATCTCGATGAAGGGCTGTTAATCTCTGAAGTGGAGGCAAGGGGACGCCAGTTGAACTTTTTGCCAAAGGGGTGTTGATGTGGAGTAACGCCCTCAGCCAGCGGCTCGCAGGTGTCGGTCAACAATAGACCGTCGACCTTTTCACTGCCGCCCCAAGCCAGCCGGGCAACGTGCTACTCGGTCATTTCGATGTCATAAGTATTGCCACCCTGTTTCACGACCAGCGTCAGGCCACTCGTCTTGGCGTTACGGTACTTTTTCGGAATGTTCGCAGGGTCAGCCGGGGGTACAGGCTTCGGATTCATGACCGGATCACTTGCGACGGGCACGGCGGTGACTTTGACCCCATAAGTGCCAACTCGCAGGCCGCCCTCAGCGGTCGTCACATAATAAGTGCCGTCGGACTTGAGATTGGCTCCGGCCAACTGGCCTTGCGTCGGATCCTCAAAGAGAACTTGGCCCTCTTTAACGGGTTCGCCCTTAAATTTGACCTTGCCGCTGACCGTACCGACTTTCGGAGCGGGGGGCCCGGAGGAACCGCATCCCGCAACCACCCCGCACAGCACAACTGTCAAAATGGCACGGTAAATGGTTGATGAGAGCTTGAGCGCCATCATGCGAAATCGTCTCCAGATCTAGGAACAACGGCGCCAGCGTCACCGAAACCGGCGACACTGGCGTGTAGGAACTGCAGTAAGATGATAACCGCTGAAATCAACTCCCTACCCCAGCGGTCCTTTAATCCTCGGGCGATGACAACGCACCAGGAATTAGTATTCCCCGATCACATGGTTGTCGGACTTATCGGCCAGATCGAAGAGGGTTGGAAGATTCATCGACGCTGAGAGAAACTTGATATGACCATCGGCAAGCAGCACGAACGCGCCACCGGCATGAATCGACTGAATGGGGCAATTCATGCCCGCATTATTCATTCCGTTGGCACTTGTGGCGATTGCCGAAGTCGGCTTGTAATTCACGGCAAAGGTGACTGTTGCGAGATTGAACGTGATACCCTGACCACCAGATGCCGCCCAGTTGGTGGTGTCGACACCAGGATAGTTTGGTTTATTAGCCCCAATCCAGCCACTGTAATTAAATCCTGGACGCAACACATCTTGACGATCAGACGTCTGATCCGATGTTTCACCGATCATAATTGTGTTAGATGAACCGTCGGTAATATCGCGGAAGTTGACCTTGCTTCCCGGAAACAAACAGCCACCAGCGCCCGCTGTTCCGTAGCTGGAATTGACAGAAATAGGACTCCCGGCTTGATTCGATCCCATAATTCCCACATAGGACGGAATCACCAATCCTGCCGGAGACTGCGGATTTAAACCATTCGTCGTTTTGTTCGGCAAAGGAGACGACGGACAAACCATGTATGCAGGCGCAAGCCCATTCAAGGCTGGTCCATTGGTCGGATCACTTCCCACCTGGCCATAATTTGTACTTGTTGTCGTCAGCTTGTTGAACGCGGGGGCCTGATCAGCATACGGCAGAATTCCTACCCAGAACGTGAAGCCCCAACCACCACCCGCCGTCACCGCGGCCCCGGGAGGGAAGCAGTTGGCCACATCATGATAGTTGTGCAATGCCAAACCTACCTGCTTGAGGTTGTTCGTACATTGACTTCGCCGAGCCGCTTCACGCGCTTGCTGGACTGCGGGCAGCAGGAGTGCGATTAATACGGCAATGATGGCGATCACGACCAGTAGTTCGATGAGTGTAAATCCACGTTGTTGACCAGAACGGCGCATTCGAAGGTCCCCACATAAAATTGTCTAGAATGGACGAGATAAGAATAATCCCGAAGCTGTCCATCATACATCAGAATATTTGCTTCGTCCAACAATTCCGACAATTGTTACAGTTTATCAAGGCCCATGCCATTTCACGGAAGGCCTACGAGACGACCTGCGATTCTTCACAACACACTGTGCTGTATTACATTAGGAACACCAGTGGTTTCCAGCGAAGCTAGTCGTTAATAACCTGCGACAACCGGTTTTGGTTGGGAAGGGAAGCTCGCCCTCAAATGGTTCCGTGACAGCTCTGGAAGCGGCGCGGATAGCCGAAATGCTGGCCTTGTGTTTATATGAAAAGAGGTCCGGCGATTCGAAGCAGAAGAATGCGATGGATCAGCGAATTCCAATGCAGAGTCTCTCGCTATTCAAAGTCGCTCTGGTATCCCTCATTTTGCCGCAAAAGGGATACAGTCTTCTAAAGGCTAGAAAGGGATACCGAAAATGCCAACAAAAAAGCCCTAAACCATTACGGTTTAAGGCTTTCGAGAAGTGGAGGCGGCGGGAATTGAACCCGCGTCCTGTGATGCTTGGAAATGAGCCTCTACGTGCGTAGTTGGTTGATTGGTCTCGTTGCGGAAGGCTCGACCAACAAGGCCTTCTCGCCGCTAGTCCACCACAAATCTTGCTCCGGGCGTAGTGGGCATTGACCCGGAGCCAGCCTGATATTGCGACTGACTTTCGGACTCCTCAGGCAGGGATTCCTAGGCCAGGACTACCTATTACTAGGCAGCCATTGAGAATTGCTTGTTGGCAATTATTGTGTGATCAGCTTTTTACGTGGCCATCTGATCAACCACGGCACGCCACCCAAGTCACCGGCGATCCAGTCGAAACCGTTCGCCCCCTTGAGTTGCAATCTACACTGCTGACGACGGTCCTGCTTAACAAGATCGTCGCTGTGTCTACAAAAATAAATCCTGACCAACCCCAGCCGCTTTGTCCCTTCCTCGCCACTGGGGCGAATTCAGGTTCTCTGCGGCCTACGCTGAATCAGGCATACTTAATTATCGGGACGCGATCTGTCCAGTCAACACCCCTGCCAAGACAATCGGTCGCTTTTATCGATTTTCGCGCACCAGCAGTATTGCGTCATCAGCAGGAACGCTTTGAGCGTCAGGCTCGAACGAATGCCGACTTGGTTGTGATTCCGAACCGTGGGCTAGCGCCCAGCGGCTGATGGCGGCATTGTGGCGTCCGCGGGGGCCGACTCGGCGTCGTCGGTCTTCGTAGCCGGAACTGCAGGGCGTACGAGATCCACGATTCTTTTGCGGATCGCTGCGTGGATGCGTTCGTCCCACTCGGCCGCTACGTGGGCGCTGAAGTCGAATGTCGAACCATACGCTGGGCCGCCAGATGTCAGGAAACCTTGCTTTTCGTCTCCCAGATCGATGTTCTCGATGCGATCGTCTTTCGGCCATTTCCCCCAGCCAAAGAGATTCCGCGTGTGGAAATTCGCCGCACGGTTAATGTTGATCGGCAATTGCTTCGGGCGGGCTGCATCGGCGCGGCCGGTTGATGAGGGATCGAGAAAGACGACGTAGTCGATCGCGACCGGCGTCGATGAAGTGACCAACTCGTGGCAGACCTCGTAGGTCGTATGACCGCCCCAGCTATTGCCCACCAGCACCACGAGGTCTCGCGGGTGCTTTACCATATGCCCACGAATGGCTTCGGCGATGATTGCGGCCTGTGGGGCTGGTTTGGATTTGATCTGGCCGGCACGCGTGCCGTTCCAGTTGAAATACTCGGTTATGAGCTGCGGGTGTTGCAGGTCGCCTTGCAGGCGATAGAGGCCGCTGTTGCCGCTTCTCCCGGATTTTCCGGCGATCTGTTCCGGAGTCGGATCAGAATCCATGCCGCCAATCAGGACGACGAGCGCGTTACGCTGCGATTGAGCGGGTTTCTCCGCTTGAGCGGCAGCCGAATGAATCGCTGCCCCGATGAGCAGGATCGCAAGGCATGTCGTTCTGACTGGTCGCGTCACGCGGTAATCCATTCGCGAATGATCTCAGTTGATGTCATGGAATTCCTGTGAGTTCCTACCATCCGGCAGCATTGTAATCGAAGGAGATTCTCGAGCGTGAGCCCAGTCTTGCGAGGGCTGGAGTGGATGTCCCGCCGTGGGATAGGCATCCTGCCTGTCAATCGCGAAGCGACAAGGCGGTAAGCCAAGCGACGGTGGTGATCAAAGTGGTAATCGCACGATGAATGGACCTCGGGTTTGTCACAGGGGTGACAAATGACAGGCAGGATGCCTATCCCACGGTGCAGAATCCCGGGGCTTACGCCACCGGGCTCGCCTGATTCATCACTTCGTTGCGGCTATTCAGAGGATCTCATGAATGATCTCGCCACGGCTGATGGGGAGCGGGCGGCCCAGCGTGTCGTGCATCTCAGTCATCGGGTCCAGGCCCAGGCAGTGGAAGATGGTGGCGGTCAGGTCTTCGGGCGGGACCTTGCCTTCTTGCGGGTGGGCCCCGATGGCATCTGACGCCCCGTGAATGATGCCGCCGCGGATGCCGCCCCCGGCGAGTGCGACCGAGTAGACGCTGCCCCAGTGGTCTCGGCCGCCGGCTCCATTCATGCGGGGGCTACGACCGAATTCGGCCATGCACACGACCAGCGTTTCGTCAAGCAGGCCGCGGGTTTGTAGATCTTCCAGCAGGGCCGAGATCGCTTGATCGGCGGGCGGCATGAGGTTCGTTTTCAGACGCAGGCTTTCGCGGGCGTGACTGTCCCAGCACGGGGAGTCCGCTGGCTCCTCCGGACCGCGATGCCAGTTGACCTGGACCAGGCTGACACCCGCTTCGACGAGACGGCGACCGAGCAATACGCTTTGACCGAATTGCGTTCTGCCGTAGCGATCTCGCACCGTCGGTGATTCCCGGTCGAGGTCGAAGGCTTGGCGGGACTGTGTGGACCCGAGGAGGTCAAATGCCTGCTGGGCGTAGCGTCCGTAAGTTAAAGGGAGGCCTGACTTGGCCGCCGAGTCGAATTGGGTGTTGATCTGCTGCAACAGCGAGAGCCGGTCGGACATGCGGCGGTCGTTGACATCGACACTGAGTGAGAATTCCGGGACGCGAAAATTGGGATCGCCGGGCGAGCAGTTCATCAACCAGGGCTCGGCGGCGCGGCCCATGAAGCCGCCGTCCTGGCCTGGCCAGACACTGCCGTCGGTATTGAAGATGCGATGCGGTAATCGAATTGCTGCGGGCAATGCGCCGCGGGCCGGAATGTGCTTGCGGACGACGGCACCCATGTTGGGATAGTCGTTCGGAAAACCGGGATTGGCATTCTCGGTATTCATCGGGGCATGCGGCTGCCCCGTCAACATGTAATAGCCGCTTGACGAGTGGGCATTGTCGCCACTGGACATGGCGCGCAAAATCGCCAGCCGGTCCGCCACTTTAGAGGTCTGAGGAAACAATTCGCAGATCTGCATCCCGGGAACGGCGGTATCGATGGGGCCGAATTCGCCCCGCACTTCGATCGGAGCCTTGGGCTTGGGATCCCAGGTGGAATGTTGCGGCGGTCCACCCATCAAGAACAGAATGATGCACGACTTTGCCGAACCGCGTCCTGCGACTTCTGCCCCCGGGCCAGCGGCTTTGGCTGAGCGGGCCTGAAGCAAACCAGGCAGACTGAGGCCAAGCGTACCCAGACCGCCAACCCTGAGCGCTTCCCGACGGGAAAGGCCGTCACACAAACGAGAACTGGATCCGAGAATATTGAGCATGGCGAGTTTGCAGGCGGGGCGGCAACGAGAGTCATGATGGCGTGACCCGTTGGTGCCGGTAGCAATCATGCATCCATCATCTCTTATGTTATCGGCGGTTTGGATGATTGCCAATGGGGGAATAGCCAACGTGTCCGAAGAAGTTGCGAATCGAGCGGTCGCTGTCCGGTGACGATTCGGCAGTCAGTTGGAGGCGACAAGATGAAGTCTGGTGATTGAAATCGTCGAAGTAATAGTGGTCACAAGCAAATCAGCCGGAACGCGATAGCGTGCGAATTCGACGGAGGATTTCACCTGGTAGTTAGCCTGAACCGTGGGCAAACGCCGGGCGAGTGATTGCTGTTGCTGCTACAATCGATACAACTGGAGTGACACGGATTCGATGTCCATTTCCCGTCAGAGAGTAAATCAACTCGATCCGCAGCGTGGATTGAAAGCACTTAGAGCCCCTATGACGAAACTGCGCAAGTTCTCCTGAAATTGGACCTTCGGAAAGCTGTTCCGCACTGATTCTCGCTTGACAGACAGCAATTCAAGGGCCATGATCCAAAGCAGTGGCAGCGATCTGGAAGATTCGACGAGGGTGATTCGTTTCCGAGTCATCGCGTTGGGAGTTTTTGACAGTCACCACTGCCATTACAACAATTCACCGCGAGCGCGAGCAGTTCAAGAGGCTGACTTCTCGGCCGACGCGGGGGCCATTGTTTAGATAAGGATGAGATCCCAATGTCAGCCGGTCAACGCCGTTTGGATATCGAAGAAGTCAATGACGTGACTGTCGCCAAGTTTGTCGATAAGAAAATTCTCGACGAAGGCAACATTCAGATCATCGGAAACCAGCTCTTTGGCATGGTCGACACCGATGGTCGTAAGAAAATCGTGCTCGACTTTGTGAATGTCGAGTACTTGTCCAGTGCTGCGTTGGGCAAGCTGATCACCTTGGACAAGAAGGTTAAGGCCGCCAAGGGCAAGTTGCGGTTGTGTAACATCCGCCCGGACATCTATGAAGTGTTCGCCATCACGCGTCTGAACAAGCTGTTCGACATCAAGGAAAATCAGGAAAAGGCTCTGGAAGGCATGTAATCTTTGGCTGCTCTCTGCGGTGGGTCGACCGTTGTGTGCAGTGTCGGATTGAGTACCGGATTCGGCGAGTGAATCTCAGAGGTTCTACTCTTGCACACGCCGATTTCGGTGAATCTTTAGGTCTCAACCCTGAGTCGATTCGGTATGATGGTGTTAGCGATCGGTCGAGTCGACAAGGGCGGGCAGGTCCTGGAGCAATTCATTATCCCAACGGAATCGCCTCATTAACGACGTTTTGCTGACTGCCACCGTGATCTTGCATCGTACGTAGATGCGGTTGGAATTGTTCTGGACGTCGCTCCCAGAAGTAAGCTGGTCACATCACTATGGC
>JAQGHS010001011.1 GCA_028291605.1 Planctomycetaceae bacterium
TGAACTGCTATGGGGTGATACGGAGCGCGGGCTCTTGCTGGATAAGGAAAAAACTCGGTGGGCCTGGTGGCGTAAGCCTCGGGATCTTCGTAGATTTGAACTATGGTAATTTATCACCATCGTCCAAATGAAGTTTGATTTTCGTAGCAGCCTGCCTTCAGTGCCAATATGCTCAACGGCCAGTGTACTGAACCTGACGTACAATTCACCGGGCAGCGGGGATTTCAGGGGCGAGCGTAATCGGGAATTTCATGGTCTCGGCCGTGACTGACTTCGTAATCGGGTGTTGTTCGTCGACTTCGAAGGCCCGCCCAATACTATTGCCGGCGGTGTCTTCGAGAACGGTATCAATCACCAACTGCGGCACGCCAGAGGTCCAAGGTGAATCAGGTGTGAACTCCCAACGGCGTTCGGCATCAGCGATGCTGACTCGGCCTGGGACCCGTTGCCCCAGCCCGTCAACGACGGAGAAAGTTCTTTCGAGTAGAGCATGGTCCAGCGGCCGGGGAAAGCGAATAATCAGTGGCTCGGCCGTCCCTGTGTGAGGCGCGTTGAACTTCCAACGTTTGGTATCGATGGGCTCATCAATGACTTGGCCAACGGAAAACTTCTTACGGAATTCCAGTGCCAATGGACGTCCTTTGATATCAGGCCAACCGCTCTTCACCACCAGCGTGTATTTCTTCCCGCTGTGTAAAATGGGCCCCAATTCTTCGCGTGGCTTAAGACCTTGCTTAATCCGACCCGGATCGAGCAACAACGTAAACCGCCGGCCACTTGGATCCCACAGTTCCTCGCCCAATTCCAGGAAGGCCGATTCCACGGGCTTTCCAGCCGCATCGAGTAACTGGAGATGCTCGTACGCATTCCCGCGTTCAATGGGCTGGGAAAAGTGGATATAGAACCGCAGGTGATTCTCGGGCAGCAGATCGCCGCTGGGATAGATCTGCTCGACGCGAGCGACCTTGGCTTCGCCCTCAGGCGCTTTGGCCAGTGCCAGCTCTTGTTCGATCTTTGTCTCGGTCTTGTTGTTGCCTGTGGGCAATCGCAACACTGCGCGGTACTTCAACCCAGGTAACGGTGGATAGCGAGGTGTAAAGACCAACCGCGAACCGTCGACGCGATAACTGCCACCGACCGGAGGCGCTACAGGATCGGGCGTGTTCCCAACAACATAAACCGCGAAGGTTTTTGTGAAGACAGGGTCAGTCGATTCGAGTGACTTTAGTCGGTTCAATTCTGTGGCAGGTAGTCCCACGGCTTCGAATGCCGCGGGTTGTTGGGCAGTTTTTGTGGTGAGGTTGATTCGAAGAGCGTCGTCGGCAAAGCACGTCGTCTGTGCAATAATTATCAATAGACCTGCGGCGAGAACGTTCAGTCGCCGGTTGGCAGAGAGTGTGATCATTGCCGCTTCCTCACAGTGAAATCTTGGCGAGCCGGGCGACGTAAACCGCCCGGCTCGCCTAAGAATCTGTTCATCGACAACTATCTCGGCGGTCCTTACGGCAGCGGAATACTTTCCAGATTAAATCCCGCGTCGGTTTTCACTAGGATCACTGCCTGCTTATCGTTCAGCTTGTCGAGTTGCTCGACACCCTTCAGATTGGCGATCGTTTCCTGATGCAGACCGGCCGTTTCGACCTTCACCTTTTCTTTGATCGGCGTTTCCTTGTCGATGTTGTCGGTCGAGACCTTCAACACGCCACGGGCACTGTTCGCCAGCAGCAGATGACTGCGGCCATCCTTCTGATAAACGATCAAGTCGAGTGGCTTGTTGCGATTGCCGAGTTCCGCGACCGTGATCCCCTGGACCTTCTCCCCCGGCTTCAAGTCGTTCAGTGGGAATTTCACCAACGGCGTGCAGGTGTATGCGGCCAGAATGTAGGGCTTGCCGGCGATGTCGAACGGCACGAAGGTACGAATGGGCGAACGGGTTTCAAATGCTCCGTGAGCACCGTGGTAAATCTCGACGCTGGTCCCAGCAGTGGCTTCCTGGAAGGGGAACGGGATCGCTCGCAGTTTCGAAGCGAATTCTTCATTCGACAGGCCGGCGACAAACACTCGGCCGTCACTGTAGGCCACGTCGGTAATCGATTCGGTGCGCGTCGAATTACCGCGCTTGTCCTTGGCGTCCGCGGCTGGAGCGTTCTTCAATGAAACGGAGGCATAGTCAACCTTGTCGAGCGGCACTTCGTTAACCTTGCCGGCCCCATCGACACGCACGATGGCAGGCTGAGCATCGGGACCCTTACCGCGAGTCACGCTGATATAGACTTCACCGGTTCCTGGTTGAACGGCGATATCATTGATCACGATCTCTGACGCGGCCGTTCCCAGCAGGCTGGAAATCGTACGATCAATGCCTTCCAGCTTGATCTCGGCAGCAGCGGGAACACTGGCCGTGGGACTCACACCAATGGCAAACAAGGTCGCGGATTTCGGATCACCGACGAACAGCACGCCGGTCGGACCGAAAGCCAGCGGCCCGACGGCCTGGATATCGGGTTTGCCCTTCTTGGAGAGGGCGGGGGCATCGGCGGCGTCGGCCGACAGAGTACCAAAAGCCAACAAAGCTGAGAGCGGCGCAGCGAAGGTCCAAGACTTGAAATTCAGCATAGTTCACTCCTGACAATGGAAGAAAACTCATCGATCCTGCGAAGGCAAGACGCTACGGATTGTAACGAATGAGTGACCGTAGAGCGACGATCCGCACATTTTTCACAATGTCCAAAAGACCGCTCTGATCACCGGCGAACAGCCATCTGGACTGGTGAATCTCGGCCAAATGGCGTAGCGGCACAAACTGAGTGCTATTTGGCTGACGTCTCGGGCAATCATGACGCGGGCAACAATCTGGACTAAGGAATCTCTGCCTAATGGCGTGCCAGGTAATTGTACTTGACCGTTGGGGAGAACGATTCGCCGGGCAGGACCTTCGACTGCCAGATGACGGTCGAGCTGTTATTCACTGCCGACTGGCCATGGTATTCGATCCAGTCTTCAGGTGTATGTGGTCTGAGAGTAATCTTGCCCTCGTGTGTGGCCTCAGTGGCGCGGCCCCCAGTGCGGAAGGTGATTTCGACGTCCACAGGCGTTGCTTTCCGATTTGAAAGGGTCAGCGTGGCTGACTTGCTGATGCGGGCGTAGTTGTAGCCATTCAGACTCAGGTCGTTCAGCTTGCGGTCGGTTTCCTCGTCGGTGAAAGACGCTCGCGTATCGACCGATACCGTGATCGGCACCCGGACTTCGGCGCCGGGGGAGGTGTAAGTCAGCAAATCCTGGCCGAGCGGTTGGGCCCCTTGCATGATCATCGCTGCGCCTGTCGTCCATGGCACACGAGTGGTATTCGTCAGGACCAGTTGATGCCAGACGCGGTTCTCGGACAAAATCAATGGCGATTGGACTCCCTTGCCCTCAGTAGCCGTTCCGTTGTCGCGGCGTTTATCGTGGACATCCCAGGTATAGAGATCGCGATAAGGGACGTCGGCCGACAGGATCGGCAGCGCCGCGCGCTGGCCCTTGCGAAGCTTCAACTTGGGCAGGCTGTACACGAACAAGTCCTGAGCTCCGGTCGCACTTAATTCGGCCGGTAATTCCAGGGGGGCATCGCCTTGGTCGCCCCCTGCTCCGCGCCGCTCGCCGCTCCGGGCGTTGAACATGGAGTTCGACATCATCTGCTGCTGACCCATGAGTTGGGGAGCCGCCTGTTGCAGGAGGTTCCTCATCGTCGCTTCGAGAACCAGTGGGCTGACGGTCTCGCGAAACC
>JAQGHS010001023.1 GCA_028291605.1 Planctomycetaceae bacterium
AGCGCCCGCATTCTGGCGAATGCGGCTACAAGAATAGCTCGCAGCATTAACTTCCGGTGCTACACGAAGGCCTATTCCTTCACACGCTTCCAAACGTGCATCCAATGTCCGCTGTCGGGAGCAGTCGTGAATTTCGTCGGGCGTGGTTTTCCGGCGGGAGCAAACGCGACGTGGAGTTCATCACCTTTGACTTCGTAGATGCCCAGGCCAGTCTTGTCCTTGTTGGCGCCGCTGTCGTCTTTAATGTCAATCGTCTTGGGCTTGGCCTTCGGATCCAGTTTCTGTACTCCCGTGGTCGTACCTCTGCCCTCGATCGTTACGGTGTATTTTTCTCCCTTGATGACCAGCTTCCCGTCTTTGAGCTGCTTTTCCGTGAGTGCCTTGCCGTCAGCTTCGCCCGAAACGAGCTTCCAAGTTCCTTGCAGCGTTTCCTCGCCCTGGACTTTGTCTGCACCGAACAGCAGACCGATCGCCAAGCCCATCGCAATAACCGTTCTCATGAAAGACCTCATCAAGAAGACACCCGGTGGTTCACTGATATTCGTAATACCGTGGAGGAGTCCCCTGACGACGCATCAGGGGTTTTTGGAGACGACCAACCACCCAGGTCGGCTCCATGAAATGAAGCTTAACACCCATTCCCCATGCCGCCCGTTTTGAATGTCTTGTCTGAGTACTTACCCTCGTTTTGTGGACGCTCGGATCGGGTTATACGGACTGCTTAAACTGGAGCGGGGAGAGATCTTCCAACTGAGTTGCTGAGTCGCGCCGGCAAATCCTTGGATGGCCCGAATCACGAGCCGAAGTCGATCAAGTTATAGAAGATGTGAGCAACGGTCCTCAGTCCCGATAGGGACTGAGCCAACAATGGGATGCGATCGAAAATTGCCATATTGTGAATTTGGCAGGAAAAAACCTATCGGGATCAACATTACTGCGGTAGCATAATTTCTAAGTCCACTCTGTCAGTGTTTTTGGTGTGTTCTCATCGAAGTCTCGATCGCCGAAATCTCAAACGCTACAGTCGCGTCCTGTCTCGTGCATTGATCTGAAAACCCGTTGCTCAGAATACTCGTGGTCCGGAACGATCCGTGACCCGCGATACTTGTCTGGAATGCCAATCGCCGATGGATGCGGGATTCGTTCCCGACTGCCTGCATATTCAATCATCGACCTGAGTCATCGTTCTGGCACCCACGGAAGCCGGGGCGGGGATGGGGGAGATGTGACAATAGACCGGGAGCAATACCCACAGCGGGATACGATTGTCCGTTCAATCAGAATTATCTCGCGCCGACCCTGCACCAGCCGAGGAATCAAGATCATGGGAGCTGTCCGCGAAATCCTCAATCAAAAACGAAGTTCTGCCCTGCGATGTGCCCAGTCCGATGAAACGGTGCTCACGGCCACGCAACGCATGAATGAGTACGGAATTGGAGCCTTATTGGTCATGGATCACGGCCATTTGGTCGGTATCTTCACTGAACGCGACGTGTTGCGCCGCGTGGTCGCGGCCGAGTTGGCTCCGGATGCGGTGTGCGTGGCTGATGTGATGACGACTGAAATCGCCTGTTGCACGCCGGACACGCCCATCGAAGACGCGCGGAACACCTTTCAGCAACATCGCATCCGCCACCTGCCGGTCGTCGATGACGACGGAGAAGTCCAGGGATTGATCTCCATCGGCGATTTGAACGCCCATCACGCCAGTCATCAGGAGGTGACCATTCACTTCCTGAATGAGTATCTTCACGGGCGCGTTTGACGGGGATAATTGACATTTATCAGGATGGCAGCGAATTAAAAGAGGCAGCGAATCAAGGCGGCTGCGCTACGGGGACTCGGAATTGCCCCATTCGCTGTCTCCTTTAATTCGCTGCCAATAATTAATCGGTCAACGAGACTTGGAATCGCGCCTTAATGCAAGTGTCGGTTTCGATTACTCGACCATCCAAGTCTCGCCGGCGTTGAACAGCTTCTGCAGGTCGCCTTTGCCGCGTACGCGGCGGGCTTCGGTGATCTGATTGTTGAGCGATTCGTCATAGCGGGGAGCATCCACCGCGCGGAATACGCCGATTGGTTCGGGAAAGTCGGGGTTGCGCATGCGGCACAGCAAATAGGCCAGTGTCGGCTCGTCAGCCTGTTCGTCATGGAACAGCAGGTCATCTTCCGAGATGCCGTCGTTCAGCGACACGATTTCGGGATGCATGCCGTTGAGGCGGATTCCCTTATCGCGGTTCTTGCCGAAGATCAACGGCTTGCCATGCTCCAGTTCCAGCGTGGTCTCGGCCTTGGTATCGCGCCCCGTCGCGTAGTCGAAGGCGCCGTCGTTGAAGACGTTGCAATTCTGATAGACCTCGACGAATGAGGTCCCTTTATGCTCGGCCGCCCGCTTGAGAACCATCGTCAGGTGCTTGATGTTGACGTCGATGGAACGCGCCACAAACGTGGCTTCGCAGCCGATGGCGACCGACAACGGATGGAGCGGGTTGTCGATGGCCCCCATCGGCGTGCTCTTGGTGACCTGTCCCAGGATTGAAGTCGGCGAGTACTGCCCTTTGGTCAGGCCGTAGATGCGGTTGTTGAAGAGGATGATGTTCAAGTCGATGTTGCGGCGGATGGCGTGCATCAGGTGATTGCCGCCGATGCTCAGCGCGTCACCGTCGCCTGTGATGACCCAGACCGAAAGATCAGGCCGGCTCGCCTTGAGTCCGGTGGCCACCCCCGGCGCGCGGCCGTGGATCGAGTGGATCCCGTACGTATTGACGTAGTAGGGAAAGCGGCTGGAGCAACCAATGCCCGAAATGAACACGGTCTTTTCCGGCGGCACGCCCAAGGTCGGCAGGACCTTCTTCATTTGCGCCAGGATGGAGTAATCCCCGCAGCCGGGACACCAGCGTATTTCCTGGTCGCTGGAGAAATCTTTAGCAGTCAGCACGGATAAGGTGGGTTCGATTGTCATTGGAATATGTTCCTGCCCGAGGGCATTGATGGAGTTTATTATGGGTTTGTCTTAGCCCCGGTCGCCCCTCCCGGGGCTAAGGATGATTCGTTAATCACTGCCTAGCATCTCTTCGATCTTCTGCACAACCTCGCGAACGGCAAACGGTTTGCCCTGGACTTTGTTCAAACCGACGGCGTCCACGAGGAATTCGGCGCGAATCAACATTCGTAATTGCCCCCGATTGAGCTCGGGAATCAGCACACGATCGTAGCGCTGCAGAAGTTCGCCGAGATTCGCCGGAAACGGATTGAGATAGCGCAAGTGGGCATGCGCCACTGAGCCGCCATTCACTTGCATGAGCTGCACCGCGGTCGCACACGCGCCGTAGGTGCCGCCCCAACTGACGACCAGCAGGCGGCCGTGGTCTGGGCCTTGAACCTCCTGCAGTGGGATGTCCCGGGCAATGCCCGCGATCTTGTTGGCTCGCACATTGACCATATGCTGGTGATTGTCGGCGTCGTAGCACACATTGCCGGTGATGTCCTGCTTTTCGAGACCACCGATGCGATGCATCAATCCGGGCGTCCCGGGAATTGCCCACGGACGAGAGAGCCGCTCGTCCCGATCATAGGGCAAAAAACCATGTCCGTTACTGAGCCCGATCGGATGTGTGACTTGCCACGCGGGGAGCGAGTTGACATCGGGAATCTTCCACGGTTCAGCCCCGTTGGCGATGTAACCGTCCGACAGCAACATGACGGGCGTCATATACCGCGCGGCGATCCGCCAGGCCTCGTGGACCACATCGAAACAGTCTGCGGGACTGCGCGCCGCAATCACCGGCAACGGACACTCGCCGTTGCGACCGAACATCGCTTGCATCAAGTCCGACTGTTCGGTCTTCGTGGGCAAACCCGTGCTCGGCCCGCCGCGCTGTACATTAATGATCAGCACGGGCAGTTCCGTCATCACGGCCAGCCCCATAGCCTCGGCCTTCAGGGCAATGCCCGGTCCGCTGGAGGCGGTTGCTCCCAACGCGCCACCAAATGCGGCGCCAATGGCTGAGGTAATGGCCGCGATCTCATCTTCCGCCTGGAACGTGCGTACGCCGAAATTCTTCAGCTTGACCAATTCGTGCAGGATGTCGCTGGCCGGCGTGATCGGATAGCTGCCATAGAAGAGCTCGCAGCCGCTCCGTTCTGCCGCCGAGACCAGGCCCCAGGCCAGCGCCTGATTGCCAGTGATGTTGCGGTACAGGCCAGTATGCAGGCTGGCCTTCTGGACTGAATAGCGGCTGACCATCGCGTCGGTCGTGTCGCCATAGTTATAGCCGGCGTGCAAGGCGCGACGATTGGCCTCGGCAATCGACGGGTGCTTGCCAAATTTCTCGTCGATGTAGCGCAACGTCGGTTCAAGCGAGCGGCCGTAGAGCCAGAACGTCAGGCCCATCGCGTAAAAATTGCGGCAGCGATCACTTTCCTTCACCCCCAATCCCAAGCCGTCGACGGCCAGCCGCGTCAGGCGGGTCATCTCGATCGGAAACACTTGATAGCCTATGAGGCTGCCATCTTCGATGGGGTTCTGAAGATAGCCGGCCTGTTCCAATCCTTTGGCGTTGAAGGCGTCGGAGTTGAGGATCAGAATTCCGCCGGACACCAAGTCTGGCAGATTGGTGACCAGGGCCGCCGGATTCATGGCGATCAGTGCATCGACCTGATCACCGGGGGTGAAGATTTCCGAATTGGCGAATCGAATCTGAAAACCGCTGACCCCGGCCTTGGTACCCGTGGGAGCGCGGATCTCCGCCGGAAAATCCGGGAACGTGGCGATGTCATTGCCCGCCAACGCAGAGGTATTCGTCAATTGCGTGCCGGCTAATTGCATGCCGTCGCCCGAGTCGCCGCAAAAACGCACCGTCGCGGCGTTGAGCTCAAGCACGGGTTTGGGGTTTAGTCGCTCGCCCTCCTGGGGGTTCCTCGTGTAGGTTGCCATAAGCGCTTTCTCATCAAATCTATTCTCAACTCGGGTGTGCGCGCAACGTCAGCAGCGTTCTTGTAGCCGAAGTCGCCAAGACTTCGGGGTGGCCCATTGCCAATGCGGCCAGAACTCTTGGCGAGTTCTGCTACCGACGTAGCGCTCAAGGTAAAATGCAAGGGATGAGGAATTAGTGGAAGGAGCAGTGACATGGCGAGGCGTGGGCGTCTTGGCGCGCGAAGAGTCCAGATAACTCCGTGCGGCGCCTGGCGTGGCACGGGGTCGGAAGAATCCGACGTCTTGATTCGCTCCTCGGGAGCCGAATCCAGCCTGAACTCAGAGTTCACGGCTCGCCCTTGCTGTGATCAATGGCCCTGTTTCAATGGCCGGACACGGTTTGTAACACCACGTCATCTATTGAGTACAACCATCCCTCCGAAAGGGAGAATGGGTTGTGTTATCACAATCAGGAATACAACAGCTATCGATTCGTCAAGTTTGCCCTTGACCGATTTTACTGCGCAGAGACTTCCGTCATGGAATCGGGCGAGGGCCGATCCAGATTTCTATTAAACCCAATTTTAACACGGCATAGTTCCGAATCTAGAGCAGATTCGGATAACAAATCTGCCATCTTTTGCAAACCGTCCTGGTACACGCTCGGGGGGTGGTTGTCAGTTGTGACTCGTTCGAAGAGAATCCGCGAGTAGTACGATTACAGGATCAGGTCGATGGGAGGGCGAGGGACCCAGAGGGTACCCTGCCGAGCCGCTAAGTCTACCGGGAATCGAAAGATCAAGCGGCTCGGCAGGAGCCTCGCCCTCCCATCAGCCGCAATGCCGATGTCAAACTTCCCCCATAGCTCATAGAGGAATTGCATGCGTTTGTACCAAATCATTGGGCTCTTGGTTCTCACGTTGACCGCCAGCGTTGCTGGCGCCGAGCGACCGAACGTGGTGATCATTTTTGCTGACGACCTCGGCTATGGCGATCTGGGTTGCTACGGTTCGCCCACGATTCGTACTCCTCACCTCGATCGAATGGCGGCGGAGGGCTTGCGGTTTACTGATTTCTATTCGGCGGCTGAGGTGTGCTCGCCCAGCCGGGCTGCTCTGTTGACCGGCCGTTATCCGATTCGCAGCGGGATGTGCGGGCACCGCCGCGTGCTGTTTCCCAATTCGAAGGGTGGGCTGCCGGCAAACGAGGTGACGATTGCGGATTCGCTGCGGGAGAAAGGTTATGCGACGGCCCAGATCGGGAAATGGCATCTCGGGATTCACGCCGGCTCGCGACCGCTCGATCAAGGCTTTCAACGCAGCCTGGGTTT
>JAQGHS010000011.1 GCA_028291605.1 Planctomycetaceae bacterium
GCTGATGCCCCATGTTGCAGGTCGTGAGGGCATAGGTCATCACCACGGGCTGCAGACTGGCAATCGCGGTCAGGCTGGCCATCGCCAGTTTATTCGGTAACTCGTCGAGGTACGGGCCGATCAGTTCGCCCCCCGGCAGATGTTTCCGATCACGGACCAGATGACCGCCGCCGTGCGTGTGAGAGAACGCAATCACGATCTGCTCTTCCGGGATCCCCGTCAGCCGGCTGATCTGATCGAGCGTTTCCTGCATCTCGAACGGTCGAAACAGGACATGATCGAGAGCAATAATGATTTGCCGCTCGGCGGGATTAGTCGTCCCCTCGGGCTGAATGGCCATTGCGGTGGCCGTCAGTGGGCGATGGACCCCCGAGGCCTGATCCTCGAGCGCAGCGCCCCACATGCGATGATAGATGCCGACCGGCGGCGTGACATTACAGCGGGCAATACCGAATCCGCAACGCGTGGTCGGAGTCGGCACAGTCGTCGTTCCCATGCGGCCAGGTCCTTTCAGTCGTTCACTGTCAATGCGGCGAATTGTAGAAATGAATCCAGGCTCGCCTGAGTCACGGTTTTACATTTCGACTTGGTTAGGGATTTAAATCATTCTCGATCGTGCTTCAAGATCCAAGGATCTTGAGTTCGTTTTTGATGCTGTTTCAATTCCTCGTTGAACTTGGCAACGGTCGCCGCGTGGGCGGGCTGGTCGGCCAGGTTCACCAACTCGTGAGGATCAGATTCCAGATCGTACAACTCCACCCGTGGCCGCTGCAACAGGGCTGCGCGGCTGCGGTTTCCATAAGAACTGGCGTCTCGTTTGAGAACCCCCTGCCATGTGGGCGAGCCATACAAATCCGAAGCAAACGGAAACGGCAGCCCGCTGGCGAGATTCAGAATGTACTTGTATTTCGCCGACCGCAAGGTCCGCATGGGATAATACATGGTGACTTCGTGAAAGGTGTGCGACAAGAACACCGTGTCGCGAGCCGACCAGGCGGGATCGGTGATCCCCTTTGAGAAGGACTCGCCGTGCAGCGGATACTTGGGTCCCTTCGCACCGGTATATGCCAGGATTGTCGGTGTGATGTCGGCCCACGTCACCATGGCTGAAGCCACCAGACCCGGTTTCTGCCCGGGTATGCGGCAGATCAGAGGCAATCGAACACCGGGATCGTACTGGCCCGTTTTGGCACCGGGAAAGGGAATGCCGTTGTCACTCATGAAGATCACGAGGGTGTCCTGATCATGCCCCGTCTCCTTCAATGACTGCATCAGCCGCCCGACACCTTGATCCAACCGGGCCACTGACATGTAATATTCCGCCAGATCTTCGCGGACCTCAGGTTCATCGGGCAGAAACGGGGGGACTTGAATCTTGGCCGGATCGATCTTCACCGGCGTCACCCCCGGGTACTTGCCCTCGTTGGCATAGCCATCTTTCGCACGATGCGGGTCGGTGCTGCCGTAGTAGATGAAGAACGGACGCGGGTCAGGCTCCTTGATGAACGCTGCGGCGTTATCGGCCATCTGGACGGAATTCCGCGCTCCCTGGGTCTTCTGGTCGGCCTTGAATTCAAACTCGTAATTGGCCTCGGGCAACACATGGAATTTGCCGATCAGGCAAGTCCGATAGCCCGCCGACTTCAACAGTCCAGGCAAACCTTGCACCCAGGCATGCGACTGGAAGTGGTGCTCGGCATGAGCCAGCCCATATTGACCATTCGCGTGATTATAGAGCCCGGACAGAATGACCGAGCGACTGGGGCTACAGCTAGCAGTCGTGCAGAACGCATTCTCGAAACGAGTTCCCCCAGCGGCCAACGCATCGATATTCGGCGTCACAGCATTGCGATCACTGTAGCAGCCGAGCGTTCGGCCCAGATCATCGGCGATGATGACGATGACGTTTTTAGCTGCCGCGGGTTCTGCACCGGAGATTTCGGCAGTGCCCATCGTTAAACAAATGAAAGCCAGTAGCGAAAAACTGGCGCGAAGTTTAAAGGCATTCATCGGTACGTTCCTATAGTCAAACTGAAGTCGCTGATCTCGAACTGGGATGCAACCGCAATCTCCGTCACTTCTCAACCGGCAGACGATTCATCGTGAAGTGCCCCGTCGCGGGCCACAGAGCTGTCGCGGAGTTCGGACCGATCTTGCCGCAACTAATCTCATAAACATGTCCCGTTCGCAGCTTGTCGGTGTGGAGTATGACCTGTCGTCCATCGTCAGAAACTTGAACCTTGTTGATCGTCACTCCATGGCGATTGGAATCCGGCGTGGCGTAGGTCCCCTTCCATTCGCGGGTGTATCCGGCGATCGTAAAATTACTGGCGTTAGCCGCTGACTGGCGATCGACAGGTGCCGTGAATTGAATCTCAAATCCTTCGGGCACCGCTCGCAACTCGCGGATTCCCAGGGGAATCTGCCCATTCGACTTCAACTGGACGATGCTGCCGACATTCAGTCCACCCAGCCATCCGCTGTCATGAATGCAGCCGATGTAGATGTCCCCTTTTGGGCTGACTCCGCCGCACAGCGTCCCCTCAAAGTTCGGCTGATCGGGATTCACATGATCCTGACTGAAGGGGTACACGGCTCCTTGGTACGTATCGCCAACCTTCTGCAGGGTGAAGCGAATTAGATAGCGGGTGTCATACTCACAACCAATGCCATGACCGGCAAACGGGTGCGGCGGCGCTTCGGTCGCCGCCGGCATCGCGCCGGCCAGTTTTGTCTCTGGCGGCAGGAAGAAGATGCCGTTGATGCTCCGCGTCCAGGGATGCGGAATCTGAATCGCCGGGGGCATCGTCGCTTCGAGCGGTGGTTTGTCCTCACGGCTGGGAACGCCATAGCGGTTGCCTTCCGCGATGTAATTCAATTCGTTGAACGTGTTCTGCTCACCTTGATTGTCGGTGACGAACAAATCGCCCGCCGGATTCATCGCCAATCCCGTGGGATAACGCAAACCACTGGCAATCGGCGTGACGTTGCCTGCAGGACTGATACGCAGGATTTTACCCCGCCACAATTGCTGCTTGGCGGGTCGCTTCGGCTGCGTGTAATCGCTCCCCAACCCGACATACAAATTGCCGCCCGCATCGCGCACGATGCCGCAGGTCCAGTCGTGATAATTGTCGT
>JAQGHS010000015.1 GCA_028291605.1 Planctomycetaceae bacterium
TGCTGGGGCTGCTGCCGTTGAGCGGCGGCGTGGGGGTGGCGTTCGCTGACGACGTCGCACCCATCAGTTTTGCCAACGACATCGTTCCGGTCCTCAGCAAGTTGGGGTGCAATAGCGGCGGTTGTCATGGCAAGGCCATCGGGCAGAATGGGTTTAAACTTTCGCTCTACGGATTCGATCCTGATTCCGACTACGCGGCTCTTGTCAACGAGGGATTAGGGCGGCGTGTTTCTCCCGCTGCGCCGGACGACTCGCTGTTCCTGCTTAAGGCGACCGGCGCGATGCCACATGGGGGCGGAGTGCGTTTGACGGCCGACTCTGACACCTATCGCCTGCTGCGACGCTGGATCGAACAAGGGCTGCCATTGGGGCGCGCCGACGAACCACACGATGTGAAACTGGAAGTGATTCCGAGTGAGCACATTGTCCAAGAAAAGGCTCAGCAGCCACTGCGGGTCGTGGTCCATTATTCCGATGGTTCGACTCGCGATGTCACCCAGGTCGCACGCTACGACACTCAGCATCCCGATATCCTGACCGTGAATCCCGACGGGATCGTGCAGACGACAGGCCGAGCGGGCGAAACGTCGGTGATGGTGCGTTATCAAAACTGCGTGGCGACGTCGCGCTTCGTATCCCTCACCGCACCAGTGAAGCCCGATTCAGACTATGCGGCCTTTAAACCGAAGAATTTTGCCGACGAACTGGTGCTGACCAAGTGGCGGAAGCTGCACATTACCCCGAGTCCCGAAGCCGACGACGTCGAGTTTCTACGGCGAGTCTTCCTTGACGCCATGGGCACACTGCCCACGCCGCAGGAAGTGCGTGCCTTCGTAGCGGAGACCGCTCCCGATAAACGCGATGCCTTGATCGATCGCGTTCTGCAGCGCGAGGAATACTTCGACCTGTGGGCGCATCGCCTGGGGGATCTGGTGCGGAACCGTGCGGGCGATGCCAACAGCAAAGATAACACGATCGCGTTCGCCAAATGGATCCGGCAATCGCTGGTGGAGAACAAGCCTTACGATCAGTTCGTACGTGAGATCATCACCGTCAGCGGCAAACGCGCAGATCATCCCCAGATGGACTGGTACCGCTGGGCAATCACCCACGAGAATCGGGTCGAAGATACCGCCCAGGCGTTCCTGGGACTGCGGGTCTCGTGTGCGAACTGTCATAACCATCCGTTTGAGAAAGTCAGTCAGACCGACTACTGGCGGTTCGCCGCCTTCTTTGCCCGGCTGAAGTCGGTGACGTACGGCAATGTCGACGAGTTAGGCCTCGACGACAAGGGTGTGGTCAAACATCCGCGGACCGAGCAGGTCCTGACCCCCAAGCCATTTGGAGGTCCGGAAATTGCGTATGTCGATGGGGAAGACCCCCGCCAGAAACTCGCGACCTGGCTGACTGCCGCCGACAACCCCTACTTCGCACGTGCGATCTGCAATCGAGTCTGGGGACATTACTTTGGAGTCGGACTGGTCGATCCCGTCGACGACATGCGAGCCACCAATCCGCCGAGCAATCCGGAACTGCTGGATGCTCTGGCGCGGGACTTTGTGGCTCACAAGTTTGATCTGAAACACCTGATGCAGACGGTGCTCAAATCACGCGTCTATGCCTTAAGTTCCTCCCCGACAGACGACAACCGCGCGGATACCCGCAACTATGCCCGGTATTACTCGCGGCGACTGCAGCCCTATGTCCTGCTGGACGCCATCAGCAGTGCCACCGGCGTGCCGCAAAAGTTCGAAGATTATCCCGATGTCAAGAAGGCGATCTTGCTCCCGAATGAAACGGCTCGAAGCGATTTCCTCGAAATCTTCGGCCGTTCTATCAGAGCCACGCCCTGTGAATGCGAAACAAGTCTGGCTCCGAATTTATCGCAGGTCCTTTATCTCCTCAATTCGGATGAACTGCAGAGGAAACTGTCTGATAAGGCCGCGATTACTACAGAATTGGCCAAGCCTGAAAAACTCGCCGCAGATGTTGTCGAAGAGCTGTTCTTGCGGACGTTTTCGAGACTGCCGAATTCAACAGAACTTCAGGACGGAATCAAACTGCTGGATAGCGGGCTGGACCGTCGCACTGTCGTCGAAGACTTGTTGTGGACATTATTAAACTCGAAAGAGTTCTTGTTTAATCACTGAGCATCCTTGGTAGATGTTTTCAAGTCGTCATTGTTAGCTGTAAACAGCCAAGGTAGAGGAACGACAGCATGATTCCATCGTTGAATCTTACGCGTCGCGGTTTCATTCATATGGGGGCTCTTGCGTTTGGCGGGAGCGTCCTGAGTGATCTGCTAAGGAGCGAGGCCCAGGCGGGTTCGTCGGTTACCGAAAAACGCAGCGTCATTTTGCTCATGCAAAAGGGTGGCCCGAGTCAGATCGATATGTGGGATATGAAGCCGGACGCGCCGGTGGAGTACCGCGGCGAATTCTCGAGCATCGCCAGTAACATCCCCGGTTACCGTGTCTGCGAGCTGATGCCCAAGCTGGCTCAGATGTGTGACAAACTGGCCATCTTGCGGACCGTGTACCATACGATGATGGACCACGGCGAAGGCATGCACATTGCGATGACCGGTTACGCGCCGATCCGTAATATTCGTGCCTCCGGACAGCAGGCTCCTAGCCTGGGCAGCATCGTGTCGAAGGAACTCGGCTGGCGAGCCGGCCTGCCCGGTTACATCGCCGTGCAAAGGGAAATCGGGTTCGGCAAATCCGCTTATCTGGGGATTGCCCACGATCCATTTGAAACGTTCGGATATCCCACGAGCGACAGTTTTCGCGTACGTAATCTCGGGGCCAGCGATGGTGTCAATCCGGCTCGCGAAGCCAACCGACGGGCCATGCTGGAGCGGTTCGATACGTTACGCCGAGATGCAGATACGTCCGGTGCGATTGGTGCCATGGACACGTTCCGGCGACAGGCTTTCGACCTGGCGACCAGCCCGCAAGTGCAAGAGGCCTTTGATCTCAGTAAAGAAGATCCGGCGACACGCGAACGGTATGGCCGCAAGAGCGGTGCTGGTCAATCGATGCTGTTGGCTCGACGACTGGTCGAACGGGGCGCGCGCTTCGTCACGGTGGCCACGGACTATGACAAACCGTGGGACTCACACGACGACAACTTTACGGCTCATCGGCTCAATGTCCCCGGCTATGACCACACTGTGTCCGCGTTGCTCGAAGATCTGGAAACTCGCGGGCTGCTCGAAAAGACATTGGTCATCATTGGCGGAGAATTCGGCCGCACACCACGAATCAACGCCAAGGCGGGCCGCGATCACTGGCCCACGTGCTATACGACGATCATGGTCGGTGGCGGCGTCAAACGCGGAATCATTCTGGGGACGAGCGATTCCCTGGGCGAACTTCCCAAAGAGCGACCCATCAGTATCCAGGACGTCTACGCGACGATGTATCATCTGCTGGGAATCGACTACACGAAGAGCTATTTGAACGAAGCGAATCGGCCGGTCCAAATCATCAATTACGGCGAGCCGATTACCGAGATTCTTTAAGACACCAGTAGCCACATTCGCCAGAGTGTGGGCTGAATGCACGACCGCCCACGTTCTGGCGAACGTGGCTACATATTCCCGAATTCGTGCCCTCGAAGAAATGCATCGGAATGAATCGGCTCATCAATCTTGCGATCTTATGCGTCACGACTGCAATTGTTTTCAGTTCAAACTGCGCAGCCGCCGACGCCATTAGCATCGAGATTCCGCTGCGTACAAAACCCGTCGATTTCGGAACCGACATCGCCCCGATCCTGCGCGCCAACTGCGTCGCCTGTCACAACGAAAAGAAGGCCAATGGCAGCCTCAATCTGGAATCGCCGCAGACGATTCTGAAGGGAGGCGATCAAGGTCCAGCGGTGGTGGCTGGGAAAGGTACTGAAAGCTTGCTGCTGAAAGTCGCTGCGCATCAGAAGGAATCGGTCATGCCGCCACCGGACAACACGGTCAAAGCCAAGCCGCTCACTTCAATACAACTGGGACTGCTAAAGCTATGGATTGATCAAGGTGCTACGGGTAGTGTGTCCACTACGCGAAATATCCAATGGCAACCGATGCCCGCGGGATACCAGCCGGCGCTGGCTACTGCGGTGACTCCGGATGGCCAATACGCCGCGTGCAGCCGAGGCAATCGACTGTCGATTTATCATATGGCTTCGGCAAAGCTGGCGACGATGTTGGTTGATCCCGGGCTGGCCAGCACGCCCGGCGGTCCCGATACTAATATCGCACATCGTGATCTCGTGCGGTGCCTGGCATTTGATGCGACCGGCGACCTCCTGGCTTCGGGAAGCTATCGTGAAGTCAAATTGTGGCGACGTCCACGAGTGACTCGCGCTGCTGAATGGACTCATGACGCTGCGGTGCAGTCGGTCGCGGCGAGTGCCGATGCCCGCTGGGCCGCGACCGGCGATGAAAGCGGGCGGATCCGCATTTGGGAGATTAGCTCTGGCAAGTCGACACAATCTTTCGTTGCGCACCCGGCGGCAGTAACGGGCATCGTCTTTTCGCTCGATGGTACGGTCGTGTTTTCAAGCAGTCTGGACAAGTTGCTCCGCGCGTGGAACGTCGCGACTGGTGAGTCAATCGGCACAGGGGTTGAGACTCCGTCGCCGACTCAAGGCCTGACATTGGTCAACAAGGGCCAATGGCTGGTGACGGGTGGTCAAGACGGAATCGCCCGCGTTTGGGATGTAACCACCGTTCGCAGTTCCAACGGCGAGACCGTGAAGCCATTGCAAGAAATCAAAGCCCACGAGGGCGCGATCACGGCGCTGACTTCGTTCTCCGGAAATGAATTGGAGTTCTTCACCGGCGGTGCGGACGGCCAGATTCGACGCTGGAATGCTCAGTCCGGAATGCGACTCGCCGAGTTGAGGAATGAAGGGCCAGTCGTCGCGTTGGCGGTCAGTCCCGATGGCCGTCGCATTGTGTCGGCCGGAGCCAACGTCGTCACCTTCTGGGGTGACGATGGTAAGACGATCGCCCAACTGAAGGACGACCCGCGCGAGACGGCGAAGATCGCCCGACTGGAGGCCGAGGCCAAGTTCACCAAGGCCTCGATTGCGCATGCCCAGCAGGACCTGAAGAGTTATGAGGGTCTGATTCGCATCGCGATGGTCCGGATTGAGGATATCAAGAAGGCAGAAGAAGAGGTGACCAAAGCCCAAAAGACCCGCGACGAGAAGAAGGCGGCACTGGAAAAGGTGAAGTCGGAAAATGGCAAGCCGGAAGCTGCGGAAAAGGCCCTGGCGGACGCCGAAACTGCGGTCGTGGTGTTCATGACCGTGGTTGAACGGGCCAAGGCCATTTCCGAACGGACTGCCAAAGAATTAGCCGCTGCCGAGCAGGACGTGAAAGCCCGCGAAGAGTTGCTCAAGCAGCAGGAAGTCAACTCGGCCGCGGCAGTGACGGCGGCCAAGGCGATCATTCCTGTAATACGGTCTCTCGCATTTATTGCTGATGGTCGCCAACTGGCGATCGGCTGTGAAGCGGGAATGATTCATGTCTACGACGCGGAAACCGGCAGTTGGTCGGAGTCGCGCACCGAGCACCAGGGCGCGGTCCGTGCGATGTGTTCCACTTCGGCAGGTCAACTCGTCACGGGCTCCGCCGACCGTAAGGCTGCGGTGTGGAACGCGACCAGCCAGTGGAAACTGGAGCGTGTCATTGGCACGCAGTATCCACAAGAGGTCCTCGCCGATCGCGTGTTGTCACTGGACTTCAGCCGTGACGGTCAATGGCTCGCAACCGGCGGTGGAATTCCTTCGAGATCAGGTGAACTCAAGATCTGGCAGGTGGCCGACGGACGTCTGATTCGTGATGTCAAGGACGCTCACAGCGAAACTGTCTTCGCAGTTCGCTTCTCGCCGGATGGCAAGCACTTGGCCTCGGCTGCTGGAGATCGGTTCATTAAACTGTTTGATACGAAAACTGGCGACATCGTTCGCCGCATGGCGGGCCACACGGGAAATGTCCTCGCCCTCAGTTGGAAATCGGACGGCAAGATGTTGATCAGCAGCGGGGCCGACAATGTTCTCAAGCTGTGGGACGTCGAGCGGGGAGTCCCCCTCCGGACCATGAAGGGATCGACCTACCAAATCGGCGCCTACAAGCGCGAAGTCACGGCCGCCGCCTTCATCGGCGACAGTGAGCAAATTCTCGCCGCATCGGGTGACGGCACTGTGCGTCTCCATCGTACAACCAGCGACGGTGACATCCTGACCTTCGCCGGTTCCAAAGGCTATCAGTTTGCGGTCGCCGCGACGCCTGACGGCAAGTACGTAATCGCCACGGGCAGCGACGGCACGCTGAGGATCTGGTCAGGCCACGAACAACAACCCAAGCAGACACTCAGCCCCTGAAGGCGATGACCCAACAGCCTCGAATTCGGTTTGCTCAGGATCACTTCAGAGAACCTTTGCCATCTGGCTGAAAACCTTCGATGTTCCTGATTTCCATTGACTGACACTCATCCGCTTCCGATAATTTTGGTATGACCACAGAGCTACATCCCAGCACCGATCCGATCACCGAGGCCGTCCTGGAACACATGAAGGGCAAGCCTCTCGATCCGTCGATTCGTCAGTATCTCCGGGCAGAGGCGGCAAAGGTGCGAGAGGAAATCCGGAGCAAGCACGGCACCTTGAACATGGCCGTTGATCTGATCCGTGAAGCCCGCAATCCATGAAGCTGATCCTGGATTCCAATGTGGCGTTGAAACTCGTTCTCCCCGAGCCGGACGTGGCCATCGCCATCCAGTTGCTCGATGACTTCAACGCAGGTCTCCATGAGCTTCTCGCTCCCAACTTCTTCCCGGTTGAAGTCGCTCATGCTCTAACCCGCGCAGAACGTCAAGGAAGAGTCTCTGATCCGTGGAAGCTGTGGCAGATTGTCATGGGTGACTGTCCTCAGCTCTTCGACGCGGATCCGCTCATGCAACGAGCCATAGAGATTGCTTCAAAAGCTCGTATCGGGGTCTATGATTGTTTGTACGTCGCTTTAGCGGAACGCGAAGGCTGCAATCTGGTCACCGCTGACGAAAAGCTGATTAAGAATCTCCCCAGCTTCCCGATTGTTTCTCTTTCCACCCTATAAAAGCCAGGTAGGCCAGGCTGTGATACAATCATGGTCCCAGATCTAGTGGGTTGAGGAGTGGAGCCGTGCGGATCATTCCCCCCTTTACGAAGCAGACCGTACTCAGCACGATGTTCGGACTCGTGCCGACCATTCATACCGACCTCGGCAAGATGCAGGCCACCGACGAGCACCCAGACGAAGTTCAGGCCTGCCTCGAATTCTTGATTTCGAAACGAGAGCTCTGGCTGTCACTCACCGATGAGGGCGACCTACTGGATGACCTCTTGCTGACATGGAAGACCCTGCACCCCAGTCAGTTCGTCGAGCGAGCTTGCATGCTGCGGATGATCGCCGCTTTGCTCACCCATCCCACATTGCGTTGGGAAATACGTGATGCCCGGCCGCTCCCGACCGAGACAGTGCTACAAATGGATCGTGAGGCCTTTCCGTTCCGCGGGGGGTGGCACCTCTATCTGGAGACGAAAGCCTGGCTGCGCGATCCGACAGTCGTGCCCGAGGTCGCGGCAACGTGGGACGTCCCTCTCGATGCTCACTTGTCAGGCATAAATGCGAGACTCCCCCGCAGTTTGGCGTATTCAGCCACGGACGCCGCCGTCGCCCTGCTGTTTGATCGCTGGACCAGAAGTGTTGATATAGGAGAACGACAGGCCGCGCAGCTCGAACTGTGCTTACTGGAAGTGCCGGGTATTTCGCCACCCAAAATGACCGACTTGGAAATCGAGCGTAGTGGAATTGCGTTGCTCGCCCATTCCATTAGGCTGGACGCGGTTCATCCCGTTTTGTTGCGATGGCTCCAACCCGATAATCCCTGTCACGAAGCGTTGAGGATGGAATGCATGCGACGTCCGCACCTGAGGCGACTCTGTCGCGGCCCCCACGACTGGGCCCAAAACCTGATCCGTTATTTTGCCACGCTGCAAAATGACCTGCCGCCATAGCCGTGTATGTTTAGTGTGCGGTCATCTCCACTCTAAACATACACGACAAGGTCGGCCAGGAGGCTGTTACACCGTGTCGTAGCTCCACGGCTTGCGCATTTCTCGGCTCAGCCAGCGATTGGCTTCGTCGTCGCCCGCGAATTTTTCCGTGTCGGGATCCCACTTCAGTTTTCGGCCCAACCGCAGGGCGATCACCCCCAGATGACAGACCGATGCCGAACGGTGTCCGATTTCCGCTTCGCAGATCGCCGGCTTGCGGGACTTCACGCAGTCGAAGAAGTTGCCCATATGATTGTCGCTGACGTACAGGCGAGTCGCATCAGCCCCCAGGGGCGTCGTCAGGAACTCGGGCTGGCTGGCTTCGATCTTGCCGCGCGTCACCCAGATCCAGCCGTCGGTCCCTTCGAACTTGACGCCGTGCTGCTGGCCCTTGGGATCAATCACGCCACCGTTCCAGGCGTTGGCCGGAGTGCTGTGGCACGAGTGCGTGACTCCGTTGGCGTACGCGTATTCGATGGCGTATTCGTCGAACGCGGTGAACCCATTGGGAATCATCTTGGCATTGGACTTGGCTTCGATGGAAACCGGTCCGCTGCGCTCCAGCCCAATTCCCCACAGGGCGATGTCATTGTGATGAGCTCCCCAGTCGGTCATCGTGCCCCCCGAGTAATCCCACCAGTAACGGAAGGTGAGATGAGTTTTCTCTTTGACGTAGTCGACGTCGGGCGTCGGGCCTTTCCACAGGTTCCAGTCGAAAGTGGGGGCGGGTGTCGAAGTGACGAACGGACCCTCTTTACGCCCCTGCGGCAGGAAGACGCCCACATGTTTGAGCTTGCCGATCCGGCCATTCCGCACCAGTTCACACGCCAGCCGGAAGTTCTTGTCGCTCCGCTGCTGAGACCCTGTCTGCAAAATGCGGCCCGTCTGCTTGGCCGCTTTCACAAGATGTTGACCTTCTTCAACCGTCAACGTCAGCGGCTTTTCGCAGTAGATGTCCTTGCCACTCCGCATGGCGGCCAGAGAAACCAGCGTATGCCAGTGATCGACCGTGCCGCAGACGATCACCCCGACATCCTTCCGCTCGAGGACCTTTCGAAAGTCCTGATAGCCCTCTGCCTCAGGCCACTTTTTCTTAGCTCCCGTGACGCGATCTTGATCGACGTCGCAGACGGCGACTACCCGACCAAAGTTGGCCGCCTCGTTGGCAACACCCATTCCTCGTCCGCCACAACCGATCAACGCAATCCCGGGACGATCCTTGTCGGCCGCGGCCCCCTGAGCGGCTTGCGCGGCATCGGCAGTCTCCTCCAGATACCAGTGCGGCAGGGTCGAGGCGGCCGCGAGAGCGGCGGACGATTTCAAGAACGAACGGCGACTGTGCAGCATGATCAAACTCCAGTGAGCGCTTGAGTGAAGTCGAAGAAACAGATTGTCGCGCGCGGACGTTCGCACCACAAGCGTCGCACTTGGATAAGTCGTAGGCTGGCCGCCCCGGCCGTCTTTCTGCCGGACGACAGGAATCCATGTGATGGTTGAGATTGTTCAGTCCACTGCGGTAGAATTCAGTGAACACGTCTCAATCAGCTCCCCCGGAGTCACTCTTCATGTTCCGACGATTCGCCGAGTCGCTCGTCTTGTTGTTGGTTCTGATGTCGATATCCTGCAGCCAGACGGAGTCGGCCCCGCCTCCAGACTTTCCCGCGGTTCCTACGGTTCCCTCAGTTCCCGCGAAAGTCCCCATGGTTCGTCCGCCGAAAATGCTCTTGCCACAGGTGGTTGACGGGCTGCCGACGCGGCAGACCGAACAGGGGGAACACGTGGTGAGCGTGGATCTCAGCAAACAGGTTCTGTATCTGGAGCTGCCCAAAGAGATCGATTGGCGTGAGAAAGGGAAATTTCAGATTGGCGATGCCATCCGGGTGAAACGCAATGCGTCGTTGCGCCAGGGGACCACCGTTCTGGCCTCCGTTAAGACCGGCCAGATACTGACTGCCTGTCGCTTCGACTCGGACGACGACTCGGATAGCAAATGGGTCGAAGTGGGAATCGTGTCGCAGGGCAAACTCGTCCGAGGCTGGTTGCCAATTAGTGATGTGGAATTCAGCTCGTCCGAACCGCGGTTGCACCCCACGCTCGGCGATGTGGACCGGCAAGAATTTGCCTCGGCGGCAATTCTCACCCAAAAGGCCAAGCAATTTGACGACGGCCTGATGGCGACCGTCCAACTGGCGGCTCAAAAGGGACACGGTCAGTTCACCGGCAAGGCGGTCTTTCTGGAACGGCTGTCACAACGACTGAGCGGTGAAAAATCGGCCCAGGTTGTCCAGGCCGCCTGCATTCTCGGCAAGGTTCCCGTGCAGATTCCCACCGCGGACAAGCGGGCAGTCGACGCGCTCGTCGCCGAGTTTCTCGCCGAACCAACGCGATCGAAGCCGATTGCGTTCTATACCTGGAGCGGCAGTCTCTCTTCCTTGTTTCAGCAGGATCGCATGCTGCAGACAGAACTGCCGACAAGGCCCGAGACTGCGGCCCTGGTCATCGCGCGGGCCTTGCAAGGCGACGCACCGGGGCGACAGGCCTACGAGGCCTATCTGACCCTGCAATCCCGGCTGACGAATCCACCGGTCTCGCCAGACCTGAGACCCTTGCTGGCGGAGCTCGACGCGGGGCGAACTCCCCAGGTTGCGAAGGGCACGCGCATCTTCCCTGCGGCCTACAGCCATGAAGTCGATCTGCTCAAGCAGATGTTTCCCGATGGCATGTACCCGCCCGGATTTCAAATCATGGAGGAGCTCGTGAAACGGGTCAAGTCGGGCCGCCTCGATTTGACACCGCGACCTGACTCGGGTTGGTACGACCAGCAGATCTGGTCGCTGGAACCCTATGTGCGTCCCAGGTTCATGCCTGAAGGATCGCACTGGACGGCGAATGAGGAATATCTCGAGCATTTGACCAAACTGTTCAAAGGGGCTTGGGCATTGGCGCGAGAAACGCACATCAAGGACCTCGAAGTGGGTATGGTTGGGGATTTTGGGCCAGGACCAGAGCCGAAGCCGAAAATCAAGGTTTACGTCGAACCACAACTGTCGGCCGAGCCGGTGGCCACCTCCTATCTGCGCAGGGCACTCGGCTATCGCTTCGTCCGTAACCTGCTGACAGATCAGTTTGGCGTTGAGGGGCTCACGCAGATGCACCGCCTGACTGCGACCGGTCCGGTCTCCATGAATCTGAGTGAGGAACTGCGACAGATGGAAGGCCTGTTCCATGGAGCGTACGTGACCGTGACGCGGCAACTGGGCGTGATGGAAAAGAATGAACTCCCCGTCGGCTCAGATGCGGGACCAGAGGCTGACGCGGCGACATATCTGGCGTGGGCGGCAAATCTGCTGCGCGATCCCGACCTAATCACCGACACCCGTATGATGGTCCCGGTGTACTACGATCCGGTCCGACGGCAGACCAAGGTCTGGGCGGTTTTAGGCTGGACGACGCAAACGGTGAGTGTCCGCTTTCTGCAAAAACCAGCGGTCAGCGTGTATGACAAGACCGGCAATCAGCTCAATCCGGAGAGATTGGAGATCACCTACTCAGGTAACGCATACGCTATCGCGACACCAGTCTTTCAAGAGCTGATGGTGTCCAAATTACTGAATCGCGATGAGTTTCGCCTCCATTGTGACGCCTACGAAACCACAGCGGCAATCGTGAAAAACCTGTCCCCCTGAGAACTGACCAATGACCGAGTCCAGACAACACAGATCCATCATCCGAGTCAGTATGCGGTTGATTTCTTAGAACGGGTAACAGAACGCCGCTTGCTCATCAGAGTGTGAACCACGAATCACACGAATCAAAACCTTACAAACTTCCTGTCAGGATTGGCGATCGGACTGCCCAATTCGTGTCATTCGAGCAATTCGTGGTTAAAAATATCTGCGCTCGCTCCAAAACGTTCGGCGATGAGTTCTTGCTTTTGATAGGCGTTCTTTGCCAACGTCCAGTGTAGCCATTAGATTCTGCTGTCGCCTGGCCCCCCAGTGGCAGTATCGTATTCTGGTGAGCCACAGAATATCATGCCGCAAGATCCAACCGGGTTACATCTATTCACATGGCTTAATGGCAAGGGGCAGTCATGAAACAATCGATCTCGTGTCGCATCTCGAGTGTGGTCGTCATGATCACGATGGCCATGGTTTCCTCCGCGCAGGCTCAGGAACCGACCGTTGTCCTGTCCATTCGCGGACTGGATGCCGTGCTGGACGATGCCGACTTCGTAGGTGAAGAGCTCGGCGTGCCCGGCGGCAAGACCCAGATTGAGAATCTGGTCAACGGAGCCACCGGTGGTGACGGTCTCGTTGGAATCGATCGTAAAAAACCATTGGGAGTCTACTGGACCGCTTCGTCCGGCGAGACCCAAGAGATGCCAGTCGCGTTTATTCCGGTATCGGACGCGGAGGCATTGAAGAGATTGATTGAAGAGCTCACTGAGGACTTTAAGGACGAAAAAGGCCTGTGGACGGCGTCGGCGGGCGGGAACAAGCTGCAGGGAAAACTCTCGGGCGGATATCTGTTTATCAGTCCCAAGCTGCCGACAAAACTTGCCGATCCGGCCAAGATTGCGACGCAGAAATATGACGTCAGCCTCGATGTCAGTCTGGCCAGCGTGCCTGCGCCGTTCAAGCAACTGTTCCTCGATCAGGTCGATGAAAAAGGCCGCCAGTCCCAGGAGAATTCGCCGGATCCCGCAAATGATGCGGAACGGATTGGTCGCGAGTGGGGCTACAATGGGACGCTCGCGATCCTCAAGTCGATCGTGAACGACGGGGACAAGTTGACGTTGGGGGTCGAGGTCGATCGGAAAGGTCGATCGGCCGCCATCGACCTGTCGTTGACCGGCAAGTCCAAGACGCCGCTGGCAAACGTGTTGAATGCTTATGGCAAGATCCAGCCGGTCTTCGGGGCTCTCGGTTCGGAATCGTCCCCGTTCCGGATGGTGTTCTCGCTGCCGACGATTGCGACTCCTGAACAGGTTAATGAATTTATTAAGACGGCGACGACCACGATCAACGCTTCGATCGATCAGGATAAGAGTCTCAAGAGTGACGAAGACCGCGAGCGCGTGAAGGAGCTGATGGGGCGAGTCTTGACCATCACTCAGGCAACATTGAATACGGGTTCCGTGCACGCCGGAGCCGTTCTGGAACAGGGCAGCAAAGACACGGCGCGGTTCATCGGCGGCGCGAAGGTGACCAATGGTGATGAAGTCGCCAAGCTGCTGGACGATGTGATTGAATGGTCGAAAGACGAAGTTGACGCCCCCAAAGTGAGACTCGATGTCGCCAAGCACGCCGGAGCGCGCATCCACGCAGTGACCGTGGACGAAAACGAGGCGCAGAAACTATTTGGCGACGACCCCGGTCACCTTGCATTCCGCAACGACAGTTTCTGGCTCGCATTGGGCGGCGACAATCTGCAGACGCTCAAGAAATCTCTCGATGCCAAGCCGCTGACCCGCACGACGGTCGCCCCGATTTCCATGAAGGTCAAGCTAGCGGCCTTGCTGCTGCTGATGAAAGATCAGGATCCTGACGAGATCGAACCGCTAAAGAAAATCGCCGGCACGCCGGGAGACAAACTGAACTTAGAAATCGTACCAGTCCCCAGCGGAGCCAAGCTGCGAATCGAATTCGGCATCGACCTGCTGAAAGTCGCGGCTGAGCTGGGTGACAAGGACAAAGAGAAGGAATCCAAGTGAGAGGTCAGCGGGTAGATGGGCATCCGCGGAGTGGCCAAGGTTGTTGAACCGGGGGCGGTCTGACCTACCTGGTTTATCCCGGAGGGATTAAAGAGGTAGCCGGTGGTTGAGCGTAGCGACACCACCGGTTGAGGATGCATAATAGGTATTCGACCCTGGAGGGGTCGCACCTCCGCGCTCTGCGACCCCTCCAGGGTCGATATTCCAATAATGATCGTGTCCGGTGGTGTCGTCGCTGCTCGCTCCTCAACCACCGGCTACTCTCTGTGACCCCTCCGGGCTACGCCGTGAGCGATTTTTCCCAGGAGAAATTGGGGTTTCCATAAAGCGCGATAAATGAAACAAGCCAGATTCC
>JAQGHS010000019.1 GCA_028291605.1 Planctomycetaceae bacterium
TTTCATCTTAAAGCAACACAAAAACTCGACCTAGGTGAGCCGGGCGGCGTAAGCCCCCGGATGCATTTTCTTGCAGCATCTGGAACACTCGAAGAATCCGGGGGCTTACGCCGCCCGGCTCACCTGAGTTCCATTTACCGCGCCACCCTAATCCTGCATCATCTCTTCGCCGTCTTCCGTTTTCTGTTGCTCGGTAACCGCCGCCAATAACCAGGCGGGCACCGCGTCCTCTTCTTCCAGATCAACTTGTTCGTGATTCACGGTCGTCGTGGCTTCGAGGGACTGATCTTCATCCGCTCCCTGGATCCATAAGGCTGCCACTTGCTTGGCTGTTTCGGACGACTGCTTGTGAGATACGTTGACGAAAGTCAAACAAACAAATGCGAATGCCACACTAGCAACACAACACGCCGCAACAGCGAAGGCACGTCGGGCAGAGCCCCGTTTCATCGGCTGCACTACAACCACGTCGCGTTCGACTTGCAGGACAGCCTGGCCTAACGTCACGGCCTGAGCGACCGCGGCACAGGCTCGCTCGTCGGTGCCGAGCAGTTCCTCAAAGGAATTAAGTTCTGTTCCCTGCAACTCGCCGGCCGCGTAGCGAAACGCCAGCCATTCGAGGTCTGCATCGGAAATTCGTGGGGCAGTCATCTTAAAATACGCTTTCCAGTGTCAGGCTGAATCCGAGATCGCAATTCGCACGCCTAAATGATGGGCGAATCACATTTCTCCCAGTTCTCGATTCAACTTCTGCAGGGCCGCCCGCATCCGTGTGACGACTGTTCCCAGGGGAATACCGAGTTCCTCGGCGATTTGACTGAAGGTTTTGTCTTCGTAGATCCGTAACCGGACGACCGTCCGCTGATCGATGGGCAATGTGTCCAATCCACGTCGAACTCGTTCGATCAATTCCTGCTGCAGTAACCCCGAATCCACCGCGGCCGATTCCGGATTGAGCTGCCAGGCCACCTTGCGGGTCGCCCGTTGATCCACTTCTTGTCGCCGACGCAGCAGCATGGCTTCGTTGTAGGCGACTCGAAACAACCACCCTTTTATCGTTTCTCGCTGAGCGGTATGTCCGGATTCAGCGGCTTTGACAAATGTCGACTGCAAGGCTTCGCCCGCCCAGTCCGCATTGCGCAGCACCCCGGTCAAAAATGCCCTGAGCTCCGCCGCGTGCTGGGCGTACAACTCGGCGACATCAGCCGGGTCTAGCTGACTAGCGTCCAAAGCGGTTTACTCGACAGGGTAAAATCTAACGGGGTTTGACCTGACGGGATTTGAACAATCACAGTCATTTTAGCGGCGGCAGATCGTCCCGCGAGATTCTTTCCATCTCTCATTTCGGACGACCCATTGGATTCTGCGGCGGTCCGATTGTTTCTCCTGCTGCAAGTATCGATGCGCAACGTCGGCGAATGTTTTGTTTTCGAAGGGAAAAACTGGAAACACCTCTAAGTCACGACAGGGACGGAACAACCTAGCCGTGGGCGCGAGCCCACGGACGGCGCGTCAAGCAATTTCAGAGCCCTGAATGGGCGACACCCGCGTTCGGTTGTGTCGCCCATTCAGGGCTCAAACGACAAAAACTCCGATACCGTGGGCTCACGCCCACGGCTAGGTCCTTTCACCCCTATCGGGGCTAGCAGCCAAACGTATCTAACCTACTGTGGCGACAGAATTTGCAGCTGACTTCCAACCACAAGTTCTTTGACCCGTTCACGATACGTCGTCATGTGCGGTGCGACAATGTGGGCGTGGAGGTCTGTCAGACTTTCCCAGCTTTCCACGATGGTCACCGTGTTGTCTCGCACTGGGATTTGGCGCGGTAAACCGCTGGCGATGTCGATTGTGGGGCCGTAAAAGAGGCAGCCTTTTTCAGCCAGGACTTCGGGAACAAGACGGCGGAATTCTTCGAGGAACTGCTCGCGTTTGCCGACGACGACTTCTACTGTTGCAATGACGTAAATCATGGTTATTTGCTGAGATAAGATTTGTGCCTGGCTGGTAATCAGGCAGGCTCGGAATTCACTCTGAATCGACTGGACGGGATTTGTCGAGCGGAACGCCGCCGGTTTCACGGCTTGGTGCTTGCAGAACGACACAAACGCTGGTATCTTCACCCGCTTCGCGAACCCTGCAATATCACCGCGCTTGTTTTGGGACTGCGGTCATAGTGCGGGGCTTAAGCATTTGGTGCAGAGACTTCACTCCGACAGCCGAAATTGTCGTGAGAAAGATTTTTCCCGGCCGAACGCGACGCACAATATCGCAATGCGAGCCAGACTGCCACGGATTTTCTCAAGGTAGTCTGATTATCACGGTTCAGTCGGTGCAGGAATTCTTACGAATTCTGCTACTTAAACGTCAGTGATCACGAGGCAAGAAGGTCATGCACACAGAGGCAGATTTGGTTGTTGAGCCCCGCAAGATGTTGGGGTCGTTGGAAGCTCGCCGGTTGCGCCGCGCGGGTCGCACCCCCGGCAATGTGTACGGGCATGGCCAGGCTCCGGTGGCTGTTGTCGCCGACGAAGAGGCCATTACGCACATCGTGGCCCACAAGGTACGCATCGTCAACGTGACGCTGGACGGCAAGGCCGACAAGTGCATGTTGCACGAAGTCCAGTGGGACACTTTCGGTAAATACCTGAAGCATTTTGATCTGCTCCGGATCGATCCGAACGAACGTGTTACCGTGGAAGTTCCCGTCGATATCCGTGGCAATGCCCCCGGTGTCATGCGGGGCGGCGTCCTCGAGCATGGCCTGCGTCACTTAACTGTACGCTGCCTCGCTTACATGGTGCCCGATTCCCTGGTAGCCAAGATTGGTGCCCTCGATCTCGATCAGGCCCTGCACGTGAAGGAAATCGAAGTTCCGGAAGGAACCGAGATTCTGAACAATCCGGATGCGGTTGTGATTCGTGTGGTACCGGTGAATGCCGCTGCTGCTCTCGCTGCTGCGACGGCGTCGGAAGCCTCGGGTGCTGGTCCGGAAGTCATTGGCAAGAAGCCTGCTGAAGAAGGTGACGACAAGGCTGCTGCCGGTGGCGACAAGGGCAAGGCCAAGAAGTAGGTAAATGACTGTGGCGGAACTCTTACGAGATTCCGCTACACAGACTGAGCCGGGACAGCAGCATATGAAGCTGGTTGTAGGGCTGGGTAATCCTGGCAAACAGTACGCCGGCACTCGCCATAACATTGGCTTCGAAGTGCTGTTCGAACTGAGCCGGAAGTTCATTGCTCCTTTCGCCAGACAAAAATTTGAAGCAGAATACGCGGAATTGCAATTGCAGCAGGAGAAAGTCCTGCTGGTTGCACCGCAGACCTATATGAACCTGAGCGGGCAAAGCGTCCAGAAGTTTTGCAGCTTTTATCACCTGGCTCCTACGGATGTCTTGGTGGTGTGTGATGATCTCAATCTGCCGCTGGGAAAGCTGCGGATCCGAGCGTCAGGTTCCGCTGGAGGCCAGAAAGGCCTGCAGAACATCACGCAGTTGTTGGGAACACAAGATGTAGCGAGATTGCGGGTCGGAATCGATCCACCTCCCTCCGGACGCGATGCCAAAGATTGGGTCCTGGGGGCGTTTGGAAAGTCGGAACTGCCTCTCGTCGAAACGGCAGTGCAGCAAGCTGCACAAGCCGTAGAAACGTGGGTCACGCAAGGCTTGGCCGCTGCGATGAATCGGTTCAACCCTGGACCAGAATCAGAGCGACCGGCCAAGAAAGAGCGGAAAGTTCCCGAAAAGAAGACGAACGAACAGACAGAGACGAAGTCCGAAGAGGCGCAACCACCAGACGGTGATGCCAGGCGAGGGTGAAGCGTGGATCCGCAACCCTGATGCACGCAGACTTACCGGCACCATCCAGGCCACAGCAAGCCCACCACACTGGGCGAATTTAGGGGAGAAGCAACTTGTCCGAAAACGTATACGAAGGGATGTTCATTCTCGACAGCGTCAAGTACGCGCAGAATCCCGATGCGGCTCAGAAGGAAGTTCTGGGGCTGCTCGAACGAACCCACGCCACCATTCTGGTTTCACGTCCCTGGCAGGATGCGAAGCTGGCCTACCCGATCGACAAGCACAAAAAGGGCTTGTACTACCTCGCGTACTTCAAGCTGGACGCCAACAACCTGACCGAGCTGAACCGCTTGTGCAAGTTGAACGAAACCGTCATTCGTCAGTTGTTCCTCAAGGTTGACCCCTTGCTGGTTGAGCCGCTGGTGGCGATGGCTTCGAGCGACGGCGGAACCTATTCCCGCTTCGTCGACAATTCACCGGAAGACGGTACCGAAGGCCGTGGTGAGTTCCGCGGTGGCGGACGCGACCGAGATCGTGATCGCGGTGACCGTGATCGTGATCGCGAATAATTTTTCACTGTCGCTGGTCGGACCTGTGAACGGTAAGGACACCGGAGTAAGATTGATTAAGAGCGCTTTCCGCAGGACTTGGAAGGCCGTTGAAAACTCCGTGTCGCGGGAGCAGGGCGATGGCAGCAAGCTATAACAAAGTCATTCTGATTGGAAATTTGACTCGAGATCCGCAGATTCGCTATACCCCCAAGGGTACGGCAGTGGCGGAAATTGGTTTGGCGGTCAATCGAACCTGGTTCGATCAAGCTACCAATCAGAAAAAGGAAGAGACGACGTTTGTCGACGTGACCCTATGGGGACGGCAGGCCGAGATTGCTGGAGAGTACCTGTCAAAGGGACGCTCGTGCATGATTGAAGGCCGGTTGAATCTCGATACGTGGGACGACAAAGAGTCGGGTCAGAAACGCAGCAAGTTGAAAGTGGTTTGCGAGCAGATGCAATTGTTGGGCTCGCGAGAAGGTGGCGGTGCTGGTGGAGGCGGAGGTGGTGGCGGCGCTCGAACTGGAGCACCGGCCCGACGCCCGCAAGGCGGTGGCGGTGATGACGAGTTTGGTGGTCCTTCGGGTGGCTACAGCAGCCAGAATGACGGTCCTCCCCCGGGTGACTTTCCCGATGATGATGTGCCGTTCTAATAATTAAGCAGGTGAGCCCGGTGGCGTAAGCCCCAGGGTTCTTCCGAAACAAGATATCGACACCGACGCTGGCAGCGTCGGCCACGGAAATATACCAGTTTTAAGCACGCGATCTGGGATTCGTCCCGACGATAGCAAGTTCAGTGAGGAGTTTTCGAGATGGCGAATTCCGTAGCACCTCCGCGTCGGCGGGCGGTTGAGTTGTTGTTGGCTGAAGATGTGGCGGCCCTCGGCAAGCAGGGTGAGATCGTCAGCGTGAAGCCGGGATTCGCCCGGAACTACTTGTTGCCGCACGGGTTGGCCACAGTCGCCACCGAGCACAATAAGAAGCGCGTCGAAAAGCATCGCAAGGCCCTGGAAGACCTGGCTCGCGACAAGATCAAGGCCCTCAAGAAGTTGGCCGAAATGGTCAGCAAGTACAGTGTGACTCTGGAGGCCAATGCCAATCCGGAAGGTCACTTGTACGGCTCGATCACCGCTCCGGACATCAGCAAGGCCCTGAAGTCGGCCAATTTCCCCGTCGAGGCGGAAAATGTTCGTCTGGACGGCCCGTTGAAGGAAACTGGAATGTACACGGTCAAGGTGCATTTGCACGCCGACGTGGAAACCGAAGTCAAAGTGTGGGTTGTGCCCACCGCCGGCGCTGCAGCCCACTAGGTCGCCCTGCGAGCTGGCTGAGCATTGCCCGTCCGACAAGAAATTTAACAATACCGCCACGCCCAAGACTAATGTCGGGGCGTGGCGGTTTGTCATTGATTCGAGCAGGAAAATAGAAGTTTTTTAGCCACGGATTGACACGGAAGAAACACGGATTTGGGGGTCAGGGTATGCCCTAAGTTGTGTTTGATGAATCGTAGAATCGCAATTTCGAGAACGAATTTGGCTCCCCTCGCCCTGGTACTCCGGGGAGAGGGAGCCAAATCGATGTTGTCGTCCAGTGTCTTGATCCGTGTTTCATCCGTGTCAATCCGTGGCGAAAACTCCTCACTGTATATAGTTGGGCATCTGATCTGAGGAGACTGGGTGCGAACGATCGGCAGCAACTTAATCGGTGCTGGCGAAACCAGATTGAATCAATGTCCTGATACCGAATATACTTCCGCA
>JAQGHS010000077.1 GCA_028291605.1 Planctomycetaceae bacterium
ACTCCGTAATCGCTTCGTCCCATTCATCTCGCTCGTAAATGACTCGCAGGAACCAATTGTTAATGTTCCGAATAATGTAGCTGAGCCGCATTCCGGCTCCCTGGCTGAAGTGACCCAGTTCGTGAGCCAGGACACCAGCCAGTTGCCGGGTATCGAGTGTCGACAGCAGCGGCAGGCCGATCCGCAAGGCCAGGTCATTCGTGAAGAAACCCCACCAGCCGTGGCGGAAATACGCAGCCGCGTTGACTTCGCAATCGACCTCAATCAGCGACGGACGCGGGGCGTTGACCGCTTCGCACAGTCGCGTGACAAAGCTATGCAGGATCGGTTCTTCGCCGATCGTCAGTTCCAGCTCTTCCTGTCGTTTGGGCGGCCTGGCAAACAACGGCTTGATCATGAACAGGATCAGCACACCGCCGATTAACAGCGGCCCCAAGTAAATGAAGGCCGCCCCCTTCGATGCGCGCATGCCACGCAGGGACGAGAACACCGTGTGGTTAGTCGTCGCGTGCCAATACAACGCATAACCGACCACTCCCACCAGGCCGACGTACACTAGCGGCAATAGGATCATAACAATCGCGACAATCAGCGCGGCGAGTCGATACCCCAACGTCGGCCGGACGCGAGGAAACTGGCCATGGAATCCGCCGAGGATCTCGCGCATGACTTGACTGGGCTCCTTCGCAGCCGTCGCGAGGCCCGCGCGAGCACTCGGGCGAACCTGTGGCTCCGGGGTTGATTCCTCGGCCGGTGCTGCGTTCTCCACTGGCGGTTTGACCGATGTTCTTGTGACGACAGGTTCGACATTGTATGTCGCCGCGGGGATCGCGACGGCAGCCCCGCATTGAGGGCACTTGCCCGACTTACCCGCGTACTCGTCTTTAACGCTCAGCGATTTCTGACACGATCCGCAGGTCACACGAATGGGCATGCAAACGATTCCTCAAATCTGTCGACGTCTGCTCAGAACGCAGGATGGCCGAGGTCTTGAAACCGGTCCGAGCAACGCGACAGCCGCAAGACATGCACCCGAGTCGCATTGGATTTGAGACCGATTCTACGCGCCCCTACCATGATGAACAAGTGCGTCAGCTGGGTCCGCCCGTCCGAGAAGAATGCGGGGTCGTAGGATGCCCGCCCCGGCCGTCATTTGCATACTTCGACAATTCGTTCCGCCTCAGCCTTCGACGACAGGAAGCCAGCACTCGGATCGTTCGTGTCGATCGCGGATTTGTTTGGGAAATCTGTGGCTCCGCGCACTTTGCCGTCGACAACAATGGCGAGCCGTCTGCGGCCACCCTTGTCAATCTCCATCGCCAGCTTCCGCTTGGCTTCCTCGGTAAGCCGGAGCTTAACCGAATACAGCACGCCCAAACCATTGGCGGTCAAATCTTTTTTGCTCAGAGTTGCCTCAGCAACGTCTTTGCCGGTGAGGATTGCCTTTTTGTGCAGAAAGATCAGGTCGTCCTCCCACGGTGTAATCCCTTTGTCTTCGGTCACATCCTTGATGAGCGCGTCTTCGATCCAGCGGAACTCGATCTTCGCTTTAGGATCGGTTTTGGGTTCTTGCCCCGCCGCAATGGGAACGAGGATCGAGCATAGCACCAGGCAGAATCCCATTCGCGATTGCCAGATTCGTGTTTGCCAGTCCATGATCTTGCTCCACGAAAGCCGCAACTCGAAACCTTACAGGAACACCTTCAGCCTACTCACATCCCGGAAGCCGCGTCAATCGCAGGGATGTCCCATTCCAGCAAGCCGACTCTGAATGATCGCTGCCCGTCTCGAAAAGCAAGACAGCCGGCGCGGCGATCTTACCTTAATTAAACGTCAGCCACCGACGTCGGCGACGAGGCATCAATCTTGACCGAAGTATCAGTCTGAGCATTTTTCAACTGGCGTCGACGCATCGAAAGAACTTTGACGAGCCGCCGTTTCTGGTAGACGCCCGCCAGGATTGAGAGGACGACCGCCAACACGGTGACACCGCCCGCAATCTTCGCGGTTCGCACGGCGGCGGCCTTCACCGGCCCGGTGATGTCGTCTTCGGGGACGAGTACCACGGTCACAATCGGCAAGCCGGCCGCGGGCTGGAACGCCTCGATGGCGGCGACATAGGCCCTGCCCTCATGCTGGAATGAAAACGATCGTGGCGCGTCGACCGAGAGCTTTTGGATTCCCCCCGCGAACGCCGTCTCCGAACTGTGGATCGCTGCCTTGAGCAGCGCGTCGGGTGTCGTCGCTCCTCGCTCGGGAGATGCCAACAGGTGACCATCGCGTCCCAGCAGATAGGCTCGGCCCTGCTTGCCGATCTTCAGATTCGCCAGGAAATCGGCAAGCGTGCGCAGATGATAGTCCGCCGTGAACACTCCCCGCACTTTGTTCGATTTCGGATCACGCAGCGCGAGGGCCGAGGTAATCCCCAACCCCTCGTCGCCAAACCATTCGTACGGCTTCGTCCAGATCGGTTCGGTCGTCGCGCTGGCCTGCTGGTAGAAGGGTCTCGCTTTAGGGTCGTACGTCCACTCATCGTTCCAACGGAGTCGCTGTCGATCTCCATCGGCAAATTCTTCACGGACATGTCCCCCTTTCTGATCCAGCCAGGACCGCTGCATTACAATCCGCCCCGACGCATGCCGCCAGACTCCCGTAAAACGACCCTGTGCATCGCCATAGGTCAGCCAGGAAAGTTTCTTCTGATACTTGAACCGCGCGACCAGATGCCGGGCGAGGAGTTCCGGTTCCTCAATCGGCAACAAATCGGCTTCAGCCAGGGCGACACATTCCTCCAGCATCGGTAAGGCTGGGTCGAGCAGCGAGCGAACCTCTTGCGCCGTCGCTCGAGCCGTCCGTTCCGCG
>JAQGHS010000089.1 GCA_028291605.1 Planctomycetaceae bacterium
ACTCCTGTTCCGGTCAGCGGAGACCACGGCTTGAGCTCCGTCAATGAGTGACGCGGCGAAGTCTGGTGGACGTTGAACACGGTCACGGGACCCATCGGCGTTTCGACTTCATAGCGTACCGCAGTGACGCGTTCGAAGCCCGGGACGAACGTCGTGCTGATGAACTTCAACGGCAACTTCGATGCGACCAAATACTCGTTCACGCGGTGCACATTCCACCCTTCAAACAACACCGCGAGCAGGGCGTGATCTTCGAACGCTTCTTGGAACACGACCACATCCGGATCAATGCGATCCAGTTCCTGAACGACCTGATCGAACTTCGGCCGAAAACTTTGCACGTTGCAACTGACAATGGTTAAGCGATACGCCTCACGATCAATCGCTGGCTTGAAAAAACCGCCGCTTTGCCAGTTCATCACCGGCCCTAGCGCCAACAGGCCCGCCGCCACATTAATCACCGCGGGCTTCCATCCCCAACACATCGACAGAGGCACGAGAATCAACGCCGGAATTACCCAAGGGGCTCGCGGCAGGTAGACGACCATCGTCCCCAACCACCAACTTTCCGACACCCCGTGAATCAGCCCGATCAGGCCCCACATTGCCGCAAAGTGCATCCACGAAATACACGTCATCCACTTGGCAGCCGGCGATCGCTGCGCAGCCGGTTGCATCGGAACGGCACCGTATCGTGGATAAGTTTGAGTGGTCTGTGTGGCGAACATCAAAGTCCCGTAATTCTGGCGGCGGCACGCGGCTGTAGATCAATGAGACGTGACAATGACACGCAACTCGGTCTTGAGAGACGGCACCGTCTCACCGCGTTCCGCTTGGTGCACAAGCTGAGCCATCTCCCAAGCCGTCACGTAGTGATAGTGAAAGTTGGAATTCACCTTCGCGTGCTCGGCCAGTTCCTGATGAAAACGCTGCGACTCCGGCCCCAGCCAGGTATCAATATTGCTATCCTTGCAGCCGTGCGTGTGCAGTTTGACAAACAGCCAATCAGGTCGTCCGGCCACATGCACTCCCGCACGCGTCCAGTCTTGAAATCGCTTCCACGTCGCCGGTCGACCGCCGTGGATATCGCTGTTTTCAATGCGCGGAAAAATGCCCAGTTTGCGATTCCGCCAATCAGGCAGTAAGGCCCCTTGGATCATTAACAAATGATCTTCCGGTGCCACATTCCCCACCTGAGCGGGAAGTCCCCAGTTGTGCGATCCGCATCGACCAGGGATGTCCTGCGCGTAGTAAATACTGTTGACCAGCCGTGTCTGCGTATTGCTGGGAGCTGAGGGCAACGTGAAATCGGCGTAGCAGCCGGTTTCCATTAGCACAGTCAACTCCTGATCAACTCCACACCAGCGTCGATCGGGACGTGAATTGCACAGTGCCCAATTCCCATGAATGAACCCATAGACCAGTTCATTCGTAATCGGATCGCGTCGCAACAGCCCATGCCGATCATGCAAGGCCTGCTTGAACTCATGTAATTTCTGACGGAGCGAATCGGCCGTATCGCCATCGTGATGCAGATGGACGTCGACATCCCCCAGTCCCTTATGCACCAGTTCGACCAGCAGATCGAGATACTCTGGTTGGTACTCATCCTGCGGGTAGAAATACGTATGCTGCGGAGCACGTCCCGTGGAATCGCGATATTTCTCGAACAAGCGAGGGTACTCATTCACCCAGCGTTGTACTCGAGCAATCGACGTACTCTTCGCGGGCTTACCCCATTCTGGTTCATAATGATCGCATACGGCGATGAAGACATGGATCGGTGCGTCATCCGACAATCGATTGGCCTTGGGGCGCGGAGTGAAGTAGTAGGCCCCCAGCCACAAGTGCATGTGCCGTCTTCGCAGTACATACCAGTAGGCGCTTGCCGCGATTCCGAACGTCGCAACGCAAGCGGCCAATATACCCCACAGGGTTGCACTCATTTCGAGACCACCTCCAGCGGCTGCGTGCGCTCTGTCCGTTTCCAGGTACCGCCGCGAATGCCGCGAAGTGAACGCCACAACCCGACCAGCAGCGCGGCATTCATGCTGACAAACATTGCAGGCAACCGCAGAGCACGCGGCATTCGGTTACCAGTCAACCAGCCCAACCCCACACCGGCGATCAGATAAAATGCCAGTTGGCAAATCAGCAGCGTCAAATAGATCGGCTGACTCGCCAAAGCGATATTCGTCGCCAATGCACCGACCATCAGCAGCGGACACATCCAGCGATAAATCTTGTGCGACCAGAACGCAAATGACACCCAGCCGTAGGTTGGACTTAGCAGCGGCCACAACCATTGCAGGCTCTGAAATCCGCCCGCTCCAATTCTGGACCGACGCTGAAATTCCTGGCCGATCGTATCAGGAGTCTCTTCTAGTGCGACTGCGCTCGGGTCATAAATCAGACGCCGACCTCGCAAATGAACTCGCATCCCAATTAAGAAATCATCGACAATGGCATTGGTCGGAATCGGCTCATAGAGCTCTTTTCGCAGGGCATAAATTCCACCATTCACGCCCAGCAGCGCGTTAATGCGACCTTCGCAGCCCTTTATGAAATTCTCATACTTCCAGTAGATACCATCCACGTTCTGACCACTGGCTGCGTCAATCAACTCCAACTTTCCACACACGGCACCAACTTGGGATTCCGCAAAGTGGCGTACGAGTTGCTTGATCGAATTCGGCTGAGTCATCGTGTTCGCGTCGGAAAACACAATAATCTCACCCCGCGCCTGAGGCACCGTATCATTGAGAACCGAAGCCTTACCGCGCCGAACTGGATACTGAATCAGCCGTACCCGAGAATCGACGAACTCGCGAACCAGGTCTCCGGTACAGTCCTCACTGCCATCTACACCGACCAGAATCTCCAGCTTTTCAGCCGGATAATCCAGCAGCGTGGCATTCACCAATCGCGGCAGAATGACCTTTTCTTCCTTATATGCCGCAATGACCAATGACACCATCGGCCACTCCGTTGGCGACGCCTGCTCATTGGCGACATCAACGGGATTCTGATAAAAGCGCGAGATGCCCCACACGAGTATCGGAAACCCAACATACGCGTAAAGTACTCCACTCGCACAGACCCAGAAGATCGACTCGAGACTGGTCATATTGCCGCTCCTGAGCTGGAGATGAGTGTCTCGCCATCCGCGGTCAGGGTCTCTGCCTGAGTGACGTCTCGTTGTCGGATGACTCTCGCGGGAATGCCTCCCACTGTCGCCCCTTCTGGCACGTCATGCACCACGACCGCGTTCGCCCCAATTCGCGAGAACTTACCAATTCGCACGGGACCAATGATTTTGGCGCCGGCTCCGATAAAGATGTTGTCGGCGAGGATCGGCGACTGATTTTTCTCGGCACCGATCGTGACCTGATGTTCGATAAATATCTGACGTCCACCGCTGACATTGCTGTTGATCACCACTCCCTGGCTGTGGATTAATACAAACCCCGGACCAAAATCGGCGTTCCGGCCAATGATGCATTGGCAGCAAATCGCGTTGATCTTGTTGAAGATCATGCTCAGCGGCAGCAGTCGCCAACGTTGCGACCATTGCATGGCGCGATACCAGAACATGGCCGCAGTACCATCCGTCAGCAATGTCTGTACGACGGCACTGATGCTGGATGAGCCATAGCACCAGACGGATTTCTGTCGGACATCTTCGATAAATAGTCGTAACATAAAAAGGATTCTC
>JAQGHS010000100.1 GCA_028291605.1 Planctomycetaceae bacterium
AAGAATCCCGGGGCTTACGCCGCCGGGCTCGCCTGCATCATTTTGTCTGCACGCTTGCGTAGAGTTTGTGGACTTCCTGGATACGATTTGAAATCCACATTCTGAGGATAAGACCGACACCACAGTACAGATCTGACATTACGCCCGTGTCGTCTGCGGCGCTCTTGATTATTACAGTTTTGTAACAATCTGCGGGGAGCCCTGTTCCGAATCCGTAATTGCTTAGCGTACGTACCGAGGTAGACTGCAGAAACCTCCTAATTTACTGGTTTCTCACGGTCGCGACGCTTTGGCTTCGATGGCACAGGTATCGACGATGATCTCGACAACGTTCTGGCGCCGGCTCATTCGTCAAGCCAATTGTCATTCGCGGCGTGTCGGCTCGCAGCGTTCACGCATCTCATTGCAGTGTCTGGGTATCGAGCGAATCGAAGTCCGTCTGTTGATGACGATTCAAGCGCTGACTGGTGTCGATCCTGCTCTGTATGGCGATACGGCCAGCGGTGCGTCGAGCCTCCCTTCGATCAGTTCGGATGGCAATATCATTGCTTTTCAGAGCATGGGCAATAACCTCATCCCGGGTGTCGAACTTCCTGGGGAGGTCTATACCTACAACCGCACCACCGGTCTATTAACTCTGGTCACGGAAACGCAAATCGGAGGGAATGCGGCAGATCAAGGGGGAGGTACGAGTACGCTGGTGTCGTCGGACGGCAGGTATGTGGTCTTCACCAGCCGCTCCAAGGACCTTGTCAGCGTGGCCGTGGGGGGCGATCTCAACCTGGATTAGTTGTACGTCCGTGATCTGCAACTGAATACGACCACCCTTGTCAGCGAGTCGTTCGATGGAAGCCGTGGCGGAAATAACGATTCGGGCTCTGATACCGGTGTGGCCTCTCGTCCCGCCTTGTTTGCGATCAGCAGTTCCGGTTCTGCGGCCGGTAATGGAAGTTCGCGTCAGCCAACTTTCAGTGGCGATGGTCACGTGATCTTGTTTGAGAGCTCCTCGACGGACCTCGTGAATAACTTTGTCCAACTGAATCCTAATAGTGATGTGTATGTTCGCAATTTAACTTCGAATCAGACGTCACTGGTCAGCGCAGCTGTGGACAATGTCAGCGGTGCGAACCGCCTGGCTCGAATCGACGACCTGACCGGCGACAGTCGAGGGCAGATTTCGCCCAATGGCCGCTATGTCGTGTTCGAAAGCAATGCCTCGAATCTGGTGGCGAGTTTTGTAGACATCAATTCGGCAAGTAGCGATCTTTACGAACGCGACACGTTGACCGGTACGACTTATCTGGTGTCCGGCAGTTCCGCGAGTTCGGGTGGCAATGATCGGACGTCCGCCAATGCGCTAAGTTTTCCGCGACCGTTCACGGTACTCAATGATGGCCGGGTCGTGTTTTACAGCTATTCGTCCAATCTGGTGACGCCTCCCGATGGCAATGACAACTATGACGTCTTCATTGCCAATCCTGCGGCAGTCAGCGGCGGGGCGATACATGGGACGGTATTCGAAGATGTTGACTCGGACGGCATCCGCGATAACGGAGAACCGGCCTTGGCGGGCTACCGTGTGTATGTGGATGCGAACCTGAACGGCCAGCGGGACGGAAATGAGCTCTCGACGACGACGTCATCTGATGGAACCTACGCACTGTCGGGATTGGCGACGGGTTCTTATCGAGTGCGCGTCGAGACGCCCTCGGCTGACCAGATCCTGGTCCCGGCATCGGGCTTTCACAATGTGACGCTCAACAGCGACGATCAGATCGTGGTCGATCAGGATTTTGCAGATCACATCCTGCGCCCTGATCTGGTCGTGAGCAACATTCAAGTCCCGGGAACGACCCTGCTCGGGGCGACAATCTCGATCAGTTGGACTGTGACGAACCAGGGGGATGGGGCCGTCGCCAGTGAGAAATCGGTCGACGAGGTCTATCTGTCAGAGGACGACGTCCTGGACAGTGCAGATTTGCTGCTCGGTAGTGTGGTGGTGGTCGACAATCTGGCGGCGGAAGCACACTACGTTGGGACACTGACAACCGCGCTGCCTGCGATTTATCCGATTTCGTATCATGTCATCGTGCAGACCGACTCGCGTCAGCCCATCTCGGAGACGAACGAGGCAAACAACGTCACTACGGCGACAGATCTGCTCGCGATCAATTCGATCGATCTCTCCAGTGCGGATCAAGGGGGCCCGGCCACAATCAAGATTACAGGCTCTCGGCTGAATCCGAGCATGTTGCCATCATTAGTGGACGGAAGTGGAAACGAATACTTTGCTACGCAGGTCTATCCCGTCGACGCGACGCAAATTTATGCCACATTCAACTTACCTGCGATTCCCGTTGGAAACTACAGTGTGAAAGTGGTGGGCGTGGAGGAGGACCTGGATATCATCCGGATCGATGGCGAAAGCCACTATCGCTATCGGCGATCGCCCGTTGCGACGACCTTGTCGAATGCCTTCACGGTAAATTCCGCACAACCAGATGACGTCGATTTTACGATCGAGTCACCGGGGCAGGCGCGGGCTGTTCTGGCCTTTACATCGGTATTGACGATCCAGAACCTAAGTCACCATGACGTGCCGGCCCCCATCGTGATTGTCCAGTCGGACCATCCAACATACAGCGTGACCGTCGATGGCGTGCCTTCGGCATTAGGAACTCTCGTTTTCGAGGCCTTGGGACAAAGCGCTTCACCAGGGATCTTGCGTCCCGGCGAGCAGGTCGTGATCCCTGTTCGATTCAAGGGACCGCCCCACACGGTTAGCACCATTGTCAACATTGGAGCTGGCCTGGCACATGACGATGAGAATCCCATCAACTGGGACCCGTATTTGACGTCACTTGGCGCGGATGTGTCAGATCCCGTCTGGGTGGCCGCCGTCGCCGATTTCAAGTCGTTTTTTTGGGACGAGTTGGAATGCGTTCGAATCGAGGTTGGCCGCTAATCTGACGCCAGATTCGCCGTCAGGAGCACTCGGATACAGCTATCATGATCTGCTCAAGTCGTATCTGGCAACGGCCTACTTCAAGGCTCTCAATCCACACGCTCCGTTGGTTCAACCGGCGGACGATTCCAGTGACCCTGTCGCGGCACCGTTCTTAAATCCGCCACAGCCGCCGCCGGGCAGTATCTTCGAATCGATCTCGCCGGCATTGAATGACGGCACGTCTCTTGAAGATAAAGAAGCGTTCCTGCGAGACATCGTAGCCGGCTGGTTCTTTGCGACTCTCGGCAATGATATCGCGGTCCAGCACATGTACAATTTCCTGGGACCCGTGGGCTCGAATGCGGGATACACACCGGCCACGCCGGATTATCCGGACGGTACCAAGGTCAGCGAGGATGCCGCGACTTACAACCTGGGAGCCCTCTCGTTCCCTCCCTTGCACGATGGGCCCAATCCGCTGTTGGCCTACGCGACTCCACCCCATAACAGTTGGAGCGAAATCGTTATCGAAAAAGTGAATGATGAGATCAAGAGCAATGGTGGCGAGATTCCGACCCTGTACCAGGACATGACCAAAATTGTCAGCCCTCTGTATCTGATCTTCTACCCCACCGATGCTCCCAATCTGTTCAATCTGTTTAATCCTACAAAGTACTTGCAGCCGAAAAAATCACTGGCTGCTTTATCGAGCGGCGATAAGAGTCTGTTCGATTTGCAATACGGATTCGTGGAAATGGACAATCCCCATGACGCTGAACACTACTTTAGTAATCAACTGGAGTTTGACCCCGATAAATTCGAAATTAGCGATGATGGCAAGAAAGTCGTCTGGGAAGCGAATCTGACTTATCAGTTCGATGACTATTATGACTGGTCTGTAGGTCACGTTGCACCGGTGTTTAACGACTATTTTCAACGGACCGTGAAGGCGGCCATCGACCCCGGGACATTCACCGGGATCTGGGCTTATGATGTGCGCGGTGCCGGCTTGGCCACCCCCTTCAGCGATTCCATTGAAATCGAGCGACCCGTCGCGGGTATCTTGTCGCTGAATGAGAAGGACCCGCCAATTCCAAACCCCAAACGCAAACGGACGGTGACCGATATTCACGTCAGCGGTGACCCCAACGAAATGGTTGGACCGGGTGGCTATGGACCTCAACAATATCGAACTCCCGCCACTGACGCCCTGCCCTACATGATTGGTTTCGAGAATGCTCCTGAGGTCGGGACCATTCCGGCTCAGGAAGTGTTTGTCACCGAGCAACTGGATAGTAACCTCGACTGGTCCACATTCCAGTTGGGGAGTATCGGTTTCGGTGACCTGACAATTCCCATGCTGCCGGGCTTGCAGAGTTTTGAAACGCAAGTTGCCTACCACAATCAGGACGACTCGGATTTGTTGGTGAATGTTACCGGGGAGTTTGATGTCCAGACCGGAATCGCGACCTGGACGTTCGAAAGTGCCGATCCCACGACGGGGCAACTGTCGACCGGGGTGTTTGATGGATTCCTGCCGGTCGAGGACGGAACGGACCGCGGCAATGGGTTCATCAACTATTCTGTTAAGCCCAAGAGTGGCCTGGTAACCGGGGCGACCATTCAGGCTCAAGCGAGCATCGTCTTTGACGACAACGACCCGATTGTGACGAATGTCTTCTCCAATTCCATCGACTCTGGCAATCCAATGAGCGCGGTTAGCTCGTTACCCGCATCGACTCTCACCACCAGTTTCACCGTCTCGTGGTCGGGCACTGACGATCAAGGTGGATCTGGAATTGCCGCATATGATGTGTATGTCTCAGATAACGGAGGCGATTTCACGCACTGGCAGACGGACACGACTGCGACCTCAGCCAGTTACTCCGGGGTGAACGGTCATAGCTACGCGTTTTACAGTGTGGCAACGGACAATGTGGGCTATGTCCAGTCCACGACGGGGACCGCTCAAGCGACAACCGTCATCCAGGCGAATTCCGCGCCAGTTCTCAGTGGCACTAGCGAAGTGACGTATATTAAGGCACACCCGCCAGTGGCTGTCGTTCCGAATCTCACGGTGACCGACACCGACGAGAACCTGGGGGGCGGCACGTTGAAGGTCTCCATAACCGATGTCTCCACTGGCAAGAAGCATGTCCGCCCCGATCAGCTCAATGTGAGTAGTCTAAGTTCCGTGGGGATCGTGGCGAGCCCGCAGTTCGTGAATGGAAAGCTGCAGGTCACAGTGCAGCTCAAGGCCAACTTGACGGCGGCTCAACTCCAAGCGGCATTGAGATCCGTCACGTTTACCACTTCGTCGAAGGGGCTGAAACCCTTGAGTCGGACGGTGGCGGTTCAAGTTGTGGACGCGATCGGGGCCGCGAGTAACACGTTCTCGCAGACAATTAATCTACTGAAAAAAGCCCCGAAACCTCCGCGTAATTAGCGTGTTTGCTGGCCGTAAACGATTGCTGGCGAGCGGGAATGTTCCGCCCATAGTGCGTTCAAATCGCAGACGACATCTGCCGCAGAGGGGTGTCTTAATTCTGGTTTAAGAACAGCAAATCGTTCAAAAGCCTGCAATTTCCCAAGCGGCGGTACTCTGGAGAGGCTGTTTTGGTGCGAAACCTGTGTCTTTAAGGGGTTTCCAGAATCATCTTGTAGCAGGTAGAAGCCACTCCGTCGGACTTGTCCAAGGAATTGGCATTCCGAACTAGTCCACCCCGCCCCAGATGACAGGTTTTTCGGCCCGGTACAGACGAGCCGTTTAAGCTCTGCCCATCCTGCCCCGCATGCCTTTCAAACTGCTTTTCCTTCCACATCCCGCATCATCAGCCTCAAGACAAGTTGTGGCCCAGATCCGTACGTTGAGGACTCGTCCCAGCTCGCGACTCGACCATTTTTGTTCACATTGACTCTGGGAGAACCAGTTACCGGCCGGCCCGGAATTGGAGCCTTGCGGTTTCTGGACGGAACCGCAGCTATCACATTTACGACACCCATAGGCATGACTGCCGATTTATCGATCGTGAGGACACATTGTGAAGAACTGCAAACACAAGCGTTACGGATATCTTCTGGCCGGTTTGTGGATGTTATTGCCAATTCACGCTTATGCCCAGCAGCTATCCACGGAGCCATCGGAGGAAATCACAGCCGGCGGCAACGGGATCGATGTGCCAGACGCTGCCGGTCAGCCTGAACCGGCGGCAAAACGTCCCACCGGATGGGATCCCGCCCTGATCGCGGCCGGGGCAGCCGCCTTCAAGGACAACTGTCTCACCTGCCACGATGCCAATCGTTCTCTCGATAAAAAGAAGGGGCTCAGCGGTTGGAAGGCGACCGTTCAGCGCATGGCCAATAAAGATGGAGCCGATATTCCGACAAGTGACCAGAAAAGCATCGCCATCTATCTCACGGCGAAAGATCAGCCCAACGGGCCCGTGGCGTCACTACAGACGGCGTCTAAACAACAACCGGGAGCCCCTGGGTATAGTGAATTTGCCAGTCCGCCTGATGCGGCCGCCCAGGAAGCCCTGGAGACGTATGAAGAAGATCCGTTGTCAATCTATGGGACGTTGTCACCGTCCTGGCGCGGAGGCAATTCGAATCTGCAGAATCCAGGCTTCTTTCCCGACGTCTGGGTGGGTGCCGCCTGGCAAACGTCCAGCAGTCCGGTTAGTGGACGAGTCACCGCGTGCATCTCCTGCCATAACGAACCTGGCCTCGGCAGCCGGATTGAACTGGTCGAAGCCGTGATCCGCTTGGATCTTACCAAATGGATGAGCAACGGCTGCGAACCGTGCGAACGGACTTTGCAAGTCGCGGTCGAGGCGGGTCGAATTGTGGTGCCGTTTGGCGCCTTTTCCCAGCAAGTCAACCCGGGTGTATATCGTACCGTGTCAAAGCCATTGATCTATAACATGGGCCAGCGTGTGTTTGACGAAAACCTGGGGGACCCAGTCTTGCCGATGCCCTATTCCGATGAAGGAGCGAACATCAGTTTCTCGCGCGGGATCTGGAACGACGTGGTGCTCAGTGGAGACTTCTACATCGTCAATGGACTGCAGGGGGGCAGTGACGGAATTGATTTCGACGCGAGTCGCGATTACGTCGACAACAACAAGGCCCCGGCGATTGGTTCTCGAGTCACCCTGGGCAATCAGACGCTGAAAGTCGGTGGCTCAATCATGGGTGGCCGGTTCAACGACAACCTGGGGGACGGTCTCAATGGACGTGGCATGTATTACTGGATTTACGGGGCCGACGCCACTTATCGCTATGAAGATATTCTGCGTGTGCAGTTCGAATACGCACAGCGCGATACCGACCGGTTCGTCAATCTGCCGAACCAGCTCTTTACGCGAGAGCGTGTCGGCGGGTGCTATGTCGAAGGCGAACTGTTGCTATCGCGAAAGTATAAGATCAGTCTCATCAACCGTTACGACATGCAGGCCAGAAACAGCATCATTCCGACCGGCAATATGCCGACCGGAACATTTAATGTGTCACGCTATACCTATGGCGTGAACTATGTCCTGCCGGGGGGCAGCCTGCTGATGTTCAACGTCGAACGCTGGTTCCTGCCGAATCCGCTCAAGGATATTGACGTCTTGGGAATTCGCTGGGCTGCGACGTTTTAGTCCGTTGAAAACCTCCGCGTACAATCTGTGTCGCGGAATCTCAAGATCAATTGTTTGCGAGACCTGAAGTTCTGTTGATCCAAATCAATCGCTGGGAATAACAGAGGCCCGGGTCTTCGAACCCTTCTCCGGCTTCTCCACTTCCAGGTCGAAATGATTTTCCGTGTGCGGTTCGAACGTGAACTTCCACGGCGATTTCCCAAAATCCAGGTATTTACCATGCACCACAGTCGCCAGAGCTTCCATGCTCCCGGGGGGCTTGCTGTTGAGAATCATCAAATGTTCCCCGGCGACTGCGCCGTCCCCCTTCAATTCTGTCTCCAGAATGAAAGAGCCATCCGGTTGAATCTCGGCAATCGCTCGCGGTCCGCCCCCTTCGGGTGTCAAAACCTGGGCCACGAGGATCGCACCTGTCAGCGGCGATCCATCTTCTTTGAAGGTGATCTTGCCCGTGACTGGATGCGTTTCCAGTTTCTTGGGACTTCGGAAATAGGGGGCAATCAAGACCACCAGCAGAAGCACAGCAACAGTGAGTACGATACCAGCAGTACGATCTGAACCCATGACGTTCCTCAACGCGAGACAGCAGCAGTAATCATTGCGACGTGAATTCGGGATTCATCGATGAGTTGTTCGGCACGTACCTGAAGCGATCGGCGACGACAGGATTGATTGCCGTGAAAGCGTGCCCGAAAATGTTCGTATCCCTCCGCACAAACGACGGCTGAGATTAGAACTCTCCCACTGGGAAGCCGTCGTTCATGGCGCCCAGGTAATGCTGCACGTCGAGATTCATGTTGATCGAGAGCGGACGCGCAGAACCGTCGGCGAACGCGAACTGCACCACCCCGGGGTGATGACCGCTGAAGTTCGTATTAAGAACAGCCGTCGTGACATAAGAGTCCACGAGGCGATATTCGGTCGTCCAACCCACCCCTGCGGTAAATGTCCCGTTGTAACCCAGCCTGCGGATATATCCACTGTCAGACGTTCCATGAACGATTGTGGGACTCGACGTGGGAGTGACACTACGCTTTTCGCCGTAGGCCACCGTGTTGCTCATGCCGTCAGTGAAGTCCCTGATTTTACGGGCGAAGATCCAGGCCGGCTTGCCCTGGTTGGCGGGGCTTTGTGCCCAGTCCCACAGTGGATCTGATCCGTGTCCCCCATTTGCACCGCCGGCGTCGGGGTTATCCCGGGGCGCCCAGCCTGGACGTGTCGAGCTATAGGTCGGCCCAGGTTGCAGCGGATCGATCGCTCGAACTCCGAAACCATTCCGGCAAAAGGCGGCGTTGACGGTACTTTCATCCCCGATGCAGATCGCATAGTTACTGGGAACCCACGGTGCCTGGTAAGGCGAGGGAGATGAGACGTCAGTCAGCCCGCTCGGAGTCGCTGAGCCATTGTTGGGATTGCTTGGACACAACAACGTAGAAATGATCCCGCCTCCGCTCGCAGGCTGGACAAACGCCCGACGACCGATGGTCCAGTTATTAAACATGGTCTGTTGATCCATGTACGGCATCAGGAACACAGCCCAACTGGCCCAACGCTGAGCCAGATCGGCACAGGGGAATGCGGAGTATGTGGACTCGAAATTATGGCTCGCGAGGCCGATTTGCTTGAGATTATTCAGGCACTGCGAGCGTCGCGCTGCCTCCCGAGCCTGCTGAACGGCTGGCAGTAGCAGAGCGATCAGTACTGCAATGATAGCGATGACCACAAGGAGCTCAATCAGTGTGAACCCAGCTCGGCGGGCAGGCGACTGACGGACGAGATTGCGGATCATATTGAACCTGCCCAGGGTAAGTATTCGCCGGCGTGTTCTCAGACAAAAACGCGTACCACGAGACAACGCAAAAGCCGTTCCTTATGCATTCCCTGAATCGTCTTTATCGGCAGTTGTTGATGTGTTGTCAACATTGCGAGCGAGGAAATCAGATGAATTCGGCAGTTAAAAGATATTCACCTCCCTTAGTTCGAGCTTTAGTACCTGCCGTGAAATCTGGCAGTGATGCTTAAAAACAGTGTCGGGGATGACACTGACTCGATCACTGAGCCTTGGTGATCGCCGGATTCAGCTGCTTTAGTGGAATCGCCAATTTGACAAGGCGAATGAATTCGGCCCGATATTCTGACAGATCCTTCCCCTTGCTCGATTCGGCGATTTCCAGAACCGCGGGAAGTGTGGCCGTTCCCTTGAACTCCGAGTCGCGCAAAATCATGCCGAAGGCCGCGACGGCCGCTGCCCATGCGAAATCGGGCGAGGCCTGGGCGAGCGGACGGTCCTGGTCGGCGATCGGGAATTCGCTGAGCTGGCTTTCGTCACCTGCGGGTTGCTTGTAACGCAGTTTCAAGGTGAGTAACTCATCGCTGAACTTGGTGTCGGTTACCTTCGTTTCGGTGGGGGTTGCGTTCGGCTGATACTTCAGCGGATCGACACTGGCCGTCGTGAGTGAGGCCCCGACGGGATCGACTTCATAGAGGGCGGTGACCGTGTGACCGGCCCCGATCTCGCCAGCGTCCTTCTTGTCGTCGTTGAAGTCTTCTTTGGCCAGCAGGCGGTTCTCGTAACCGATCAGGCGATAGGCGGCAGCGCGGGCGGGATTGAATTCGACCTGGATTTTCACGTCTTTGGCGATGGTGATCAGAGTCCCCTGCATCTGGTCGACGAGGACTTTTCGTGCTTCATTCAGGGAATCAATATAGGCATAGTTGCCGTTCCCCTTATCGGCCAGCAGTTCCATTGTCGAGTCCTTCAGGTTGCCAGTTCCAAACCCCAGGACGCTCAAGAAGACGCCCGACTTGGCCTTGTCTTCGATGAGTCGTGTGAGTGCATCCTCGCTGGTCTGTCCCACATTGAAATCGCCATCAGTACATAAGATGACGCGGTTCGTCCCCTGCTTGATGAAGTGCTGCGAGGCGATTCGATAAGCCTCCTCAATCCCCGCGGCCCCGTTGGTCGATCCGCCGGCCTGCAGATTTTCGATGGCCGACAAGATCGCCGGCTTATGGTCGGCGGTGGTCGAATTGAGAACGGTTCCCGACGCCCCCGCGTAGACCACAATTGCGACGCGGTCATTCTCAGTCAGTTGATCGACCAGCAGCTTCATCCCCTGCTTGAGCAGCGGCAGCTTGCTGGGATCCTGCATTGACCCCGAAACATCCAGGAGGAACACCAGATTGCTGACCGGACGTTTTTCAGCAGCAATCTGCTTACCCTTGAGGCCAATCCGCACCAGGCGATGTTCGGCTTTCCACGGGCAGGCCGCAATTTCCACGTTGACTGAAAACGGCACGCCATCCGCGGGTTGAGGATAATCATAGGTGAAATAGTTGAGCATCTCTTCGATGCGCACGGCACCCGGAGGGGGCAACTGGCCCTCGTTAAGAAACCGGCGGACGTTGGAATAAGAGGCGGTATCAACGTCAATCGAAAACGTCGACAGCGGATTTTGAGCCACGGAGAGGAACCGGTTGTCAGTGATATGAGCATAAGATTCGGTATTAAACTCGGGCGCCGCTTCAACAGCCGATTTGGCCTCGGCGGCCGGCATCGCTTGTACATGAAATGCAGTTGCCGGCGCGGGCGCATGTTTGGCCGCTTCGGCACAACCTGCGAACACCATGCAACACAGAATCAGTCCACCGAATTTGTTGCCCATGATAGGCTCCTGCAGAGAGACGATTTGAGAGAAAAACAGAGAATCGGCGCCACCGCATCGCGAATGACCGCCGGCGCGTTACATGAGAGAAATGAGAGAGTTGCGAGAGCGAAGCCGAAGATCCGCGTGCACTCTCCATGTACTAGATCCGAGTCGCGAGATTTTTATTCCGCCAAATCAAAGAAAAAAAGACTGGCAACTCACTTGTGATGAGTTGCCAGTCCCTTCGTCTATCGATCATAGTGTAGCGACCGCTGTCTCGACTAATTTGCCGTCCCCTCGCCAGTGTTGGGGATTGCCAAATCGATGATGTTGTCATCGCCCCCACCTCCACCGCCGCCCCCGCCTCCACCACCATGTTCGCCATGGTCTTCGGTATTAGTGCCGCTTCCGCCGTCTTCTGAATCGTTGGCGTCGCCGTGCATCGAGTCGTCTCCGTCGTCTCCGTGGATGTCATCAGTTCCGGTGCCGCCAGTGAGGTGATCGTTGCCCGTTCCTCCGTGAACCGAATCATCGCCGTCTTCGCCGTCGGCTGTGTCGTCGCCGTCATCTCCGCTTACCAGGTCGTTGCCACTGCCGCCCAGCAATGTGTCGTCGTCGTCACCGCCGTTGAGTTGATCGTCGTCATCGCCCCCGGACAGATGGTCGCTACCGCGGTTGCCGTTCAAGATGTCTTTTCCGGTGCCCCCCGTCAACGTATCGTCGCCGTCGTCACCGTTGGCCGAATCATCTCCGTCGCCGCCGTCCACGGTATCGTCCCCTGTGCCGCCCGATAGAGTATCGTCATCGGCCCCGCCGTTCAGGTCATCGTCGCCATCATCTCCGGACAGATCGTCGTTGCCGTGACCACCGCTGATATGGTCCGAACCGACTCCACCGATCAGCGTGTCATCGCCGTCGTCACCGGACTCGGTGTCGTTCCCATTGCCTCCGTCTTCGATATCGTTGCCAATGCCTCCAGTAAGATCATCGTTGCCATCGTTCCCTTCGAGGGAATCATCGCCAACGCCGCCATTGATGTCGTCATCGCCGCTGCCGCCGCTGATGTCGTCGTCGAACTGGCTGCCGACGATGTTGTCGTTGCCGGCGTTGCCATTGATGTCAACGTTGGCCAAGCCGGTAAAGAGACCGGTTGTCACACCGCTGAGGTCAATGTTGTTATTCCCGTCCCCTCCGTTGACGACGATCGACTGGATTCCCACCAGGCTCGAGGCCGCCCGGCCGTGATGCGTGGCCGTCTTGACGCGATGGCCGTTCACCGTCAGATCGCCGTGCTTGTTAACGCCAATCTTGATGGATTCGCCGTGTTTGGCGGTCACCTGTAATTCGTGCCCCGTGGGGTCAATCACCGATTGCACGCTGAGCAACGTTCGCAGCTCCAAGTCTTCGACACAGCGAGCCCCGACCGGTGGCTGGCGTTTTGTCGGTCGCTGACGAAACAGCTGTTTGGAAGAGTGACCAAGTGTGCTGATTAGCCGCGTGAGCCAATGCCTCGAATGCATACGAATAACCCTTATCAAGATCGTGGGATGAAGCGGCCGTCTCCACCGAAACCGAGGGCTTCGATGAGATCGATTACCTCGAGCGGATGACGGAGCGATAATGACCTTCAAGGACTGATGTGATCGCGCAGGAAGCCTCGAATTCTCACACGCGATTACCGCAGAAAATAAAATACCTTGAGGACCTGATCTGATAATAGAACTCAGGCGTCACTCGGCAACCACGTTTGGTTAACATTGGTTTATTCCGCGGAAAGACACGCCCTGCCAACTTGTCCGAGCGCCACTTGTGACACATTGCAGGCGCGCGGGTGTGCGTAATTGACACACGATCGTTGCGCTTAAATGACGTAATGTCAGCTCGGACAAAATGACTGACGATGCACCGGGTGCCGGATTCTTCACAGGTGATTCTTTCGGTGATCTGCCGTGATCACTGGAACTCCAAATGTTGTGCTCCACTCCAACCGGTCTTGGCAGTACACTCAAGACAAGTTGCCTCGCAGGGACGAACGGTCGCAGTAGGGATATGACACGATGAGTACCAAGATCTCCGTAGAACCGCCCCGCCGCCGTTGGGGTTGGTGGCTAGCCGGATTTGTTCTGTTCGTCGTGATCTTCACCGCGGGCCGTTTGGTGTATCCCACGTTTCGTCAGCGGCAGTTGATCACGCAACTGAAGGAGCGGGGTTTCACGTTCACGAAACGCCAGATTGTGGGAGACTGGCGTGAGGCGTGGGTGAACCATAGATGGCTGCCGCACTGGCTTAGAAACGCCTACCGGCAGGAGATCGTCGTAGGAAATCCGCGGAACGCCTGCACGTCCGCCGAGTTCACGCTGCTCACCGAATTAGTCTCGTGGGATGAGGAATGGTTTCACTCGCCATCACGCAGTTGGTTCTCATTGAATCTGCGCGATGCCACGGATAGCGACTTGAAGTGGCTGCAGCCGCGAGTCCAATATCTGATCGCGTCGGGCTCAGAGATCACCGACGAAGGGATGAGTTCGTTCCAGCGTACGCCGCATCTGAGTGTCCTGTCGTTGGATGCCAAACAAATCGGCGATCGCGAGCTGGCGCATCTGGCGGGATTGAAACGCCTTGTCCATTTGCACTTGAATGGGCAGCACATTACGGATGCCGGGATGGTGCATCTGGCAGGGCTGACGAAATTGCGAACGTTGCGATTGGCCGGCACGCAGGTGACAGATGCTGGGTTGCAACAGCTTGTCGTGTTGACGGACCTCGAGCAACTGGACCTCACCAATTCCCAAGTCTCGCTGGCTGGGCTGGAAAAGATGACTCAGCAATTTCGGTTGATTAGTTTAAACCTTATCGGGAATCCAGTCCTCGCCGCGGGGTTATTTCAGCTCGAAAAATTTCCCAACCTGGGTCGGTTCGACTTGAGTCGAACGTACGTTACCGATTCCGGTCTAGGGGCGCTGGCGGACGACGACCGTTGGCTCGATCAGATCGGTCACCGAAGAAACTTGTGCATGATGATTCTGAATGGCCCGAACGTCACTTCGGCGGGAGTACGTGATCTCGAAACAGCTCTCAGGAAAAGATTAAGGGGCAGGACTTCTTTGCGGATCTTTGCAAGATAGAAGAGACGCGGTTGCGGCGCAGGAGATGACTTGAATTGGGACCGATGTGACGGTTGAGTGACGCCCTCTGTTCATGCGTCAGATTGGTTCATCCGCCGCTGAATCGGACGGGGAATGTGGTGGGCTCGGTTTTTGGAACAGCTCTTTCCGCTTGGAAAATACAGTCCATCCTCCCACAATCCCGCCGACAATGGCCGGAATCAAGATCTTCGTCCAATTGAAGCCTCCGGCTTTCGCGGCTTCCTGAAGGGCAGTGCTCGCGTCGGAGGGGTTTGCCTTTATGATTGCGTCAGCCCATTGTTTCGAGATTTCTCGACCCCATTCCAGTCCCGATTCTTCGGCATAGGCATAGACGATAATCGTCCTGCCTTTAATGTGAATCGCTGTCGATGTCGCTGCGGTGACCAAGGGGACCCGCTTACCGGCTTCATCGTTGACGGAAAACTTTGTGATGGCCGAAAATGCCAGGCTACGCTCCGTTTCGTGATGGGGAGGCAACATTTTCACCTCGTTCACAGCCAGCCCGACATCGGTATCGAGTGCGTCACTCAGCCCCTTGTTCATCTTGTCCGTGAGTTGCGGGGTGTCTCGCTTCAGCTGGTTCTCGATGGCCGCCGATTGGTTCTTAAAGAGGTCTTTGAGTTCCCGGAATTCGGCATTTGTGGACAGCCGAGTAATCAGGTCAGTGGGCACTTGTACGGAGAAAGTCCTGGTCAAATCGGGGATTTCGCCTTTCAATGCCGCTGGCTTGTCGGCCTCGGCGATGAACGCGATAAACTGCTCATTGGTGGCGGGAACGGTCTGTCGTTGCACATCGCGCAAGGGCATCATTTCCGGAGTGATCATGACAAAGCCCGGGGGAGCAGGAATCTCCATGGTCGTTCCGCCGACGGTGATCGTTTCGGTCCATCCTACGGACGGAATGATGATCAACAGTAGTGCGGTGAGCGCGATCTTCATTAGACTTGCTCCAGATCCGTCAGTCGTCTTGCTGACATAGGCTGCTAATTGTTCGATAACCTGGAGTGGCGACGCAAGCCAGAGATGCCAGTGTGCATGAATATACTGATTCGCTAGATAGCAGACAAGGAGCTGAGATTTCCTCTGTGAGCGCAACCAGCGCAGGGGTTGATCGGCGTCGCAGACGCAATGTGGTGAAGAACCCCCGCCCTTACGGGACGGGGCTCACCTAATTGAATTTGGTTGCAGGCCCGTCTTATTAGCTCTATGTGCTACTGGCATGCACGTTGATCGTCTGCGTCACCGATGTGGCATGGCTTGCCGCATCCGTCAGCGTCACGACGAATGAGCGCGTCGCTTGCTGCAGGCCGGAATCCTTAGTTGAGAACTTGAGGCTTCGCAGGAAGGATTGGATGTCACTCGCGGTGATGCTCTGTTTCAAGTTGATGGTCAGCACGAGTTTATTGTCGACATATTGAAAACCGTCTGTCGTGCCGAGCGATTTAATCTTCGGGAACTTGAAGCGATCGACAATCGTGTTGCCATTTACGACGGCGTTGACGCTAAATGCCAATGTCCCTCCGCCGAGCGTTCCGGCGCCTACAGTCGCCTGAGGCATGATCTTAATGGGGGATTGCTTCGCGGTATAAGTGACCGCCTCACCCGTGGTGAGACTCGGCACGCCGGCCGCATCCAGAATCTGGACGGTGGCCGTCAGCTTCTGATTGTCGGGGTCGAGTTCGATGGAACCGTCGCCGCCAGTGAACCCCGTCAATGTCACGATCACGGTCTCGGGGTCTTCCGCCAGCGAATCGTTGAAGGGTGTCACGTCGATGGTGGCCGACGTTTGGCCGGCGGGAATTGTCACTGTCCCTGACAGCGTTTGATAATCGCTATCGGCACCACTCGCACCGGCGATTGCTGTACCGGAGACGGTGTACGTCACCACTGTCGGGGTGGCGCTGACTCCGGATTGGGTGACAGTGAATTTCCCCTTGCTGGGTGGGGTCGTCTCGGCGGCATCGGTGGTTTTGGCGATCGAGACGGTTCCACCATCGTCGTTGGTGATGGTTCCTGCAATCGTGGCAGTGCCGAGCGTCGCGTTCACCGCGTCAGACAGCTTCACGGTGAAGTTTTCGTTCCCTTCGAGCTTCGTGTCACCGTTCACCTTCACGGTAAAAGTCTTATCCGTTTCACCAGGCGCGAAGGTAATGGTCGTGGAGTTCGCCACATAGTCGCTGTCGGACACCTTGGCCGTGCCGTCGGAGGTCGCAATGGCGACCGTCACATTCTGGCCTGCGGCTTGGGAGAGTATGACATGGAATACGGTATCAACGGTGCCGGTATTGCCTTCGGTTACGGTCACGGCTTGCGACAAGCTGACCGAGGGGAGTGTGTCGTCATCATTCGTAATGGTGGCTGTCCCGGGACTGACTGCGACGCGTGCATTTGTGGGGGACGACAATTGCAACAAGATCGTTTCGTCGGCTTCGTTTTTGGTGTCTCCCTTGACGACAACCGAGATCTCTTTCGTGGTCTGTCCCGGCGCGAAAGTCAGCGTTCCACTGGTGGCGGTATAGTCGTTATCGGCGACTGTCGCGGTCCCGTCGGCGGTCGTGTAGGCCACCGTAACGGTTTGCGTGCTGGATGCTGACAGCGTGACAGTAAACAGCAGCGTCACGGTACCGGTCGCGCCTTCGTCAATGGGCGCGGGATTGTTGACGCTGAGGACAGGCAGGGTATCGTCATCACCAATGGTGGCTGTGGCGACCGCCGTGGGAATCGTGATCGAGGTGGGCGTGGGTGAACTCAAGGTGACAGTGAATGTCTCGTCCGATTCGGCTTTCGTATCGCCGTTGATCGTGACCGAGATATTCTTGGATGTTTCGCCCGGGGCAAACGTGATCGAACCGCTGGCCGATTCGTAGTCGTTGTCGGCGACGGTCGCTGTGCCATCGGCCGTGGCGTAATGCAGCGTTACGGCGACATCGCTGGGATTGCTGAGCGTCACCGGGAACACGGCGAGTTTCGTACCGCTATTCCCTTCGAACACTGTTCCCGGCGTGCCAATGCTGACGGTCGGGGCGGGATCATCATTGGTGATTGTGGCCACGCCTCGAGTCGGGCTGCCCAACCGGGCCACGGTGGCGGCCAGGAGGACCACTGTAAATGTTTCGTCCGTTTCGAACTTGTGGTCGCCATTGACCGGGATCGTGATCGTTTTCGATGTTTCACCAGCCGCGAAATTCAAAGTTCCCGATTTTGCCGTATAGTCACCGTCGTCGGCTTTCGCTGAACCGTCCTCGGTGGCGTAACTGACTGTCGACGGCTGCGTACTGGCTGCCGACAGTGTGACCGTAAACACGGCATCCACGGTGGCACTGTCGCCTTCCGCTACGGTGACCGCGGGCGTGATGGTCGCGAGCGGCGTGGCCGCCGGAACGACGCGAACTTCCAGCGACTCAGTGGTATCGGCCACAAACGAATTCTGGCGATGGGCGGAACTCGTCCGACGGGAAGAATGAGAGTTCGACCAGGTTTGACAAAGGCTCTTTAAGAAATCTCCGAAATTCGCGAGAACCATAGCAATCTCTGTGGAAAATTTAGGTGCAGGTAAACTTGCTGAACTGTGCGGACAGTCAGCACAGGCTATGTGGGTGACGAATCGCGTCGGCGGCCAGATCGCTGGGTGCGGGACAGTTGTTTGTCAATTTCAGCCAGAAAACAACACTCTGAGATACTCCTCAGAATATCGTAGAGTGGCGAACCCTTGGCACTGCCGAACCATGTGGCTGTCGGGGATTTAACTCCGAACGCGAGCCTGCCTTAACGGTTGTAGCAACTCCGGGATTTTCGACAGCACGCGCGCAAAAAGTCGTGTTCCGCGGCGCGACACGAAAGAAATAGAATAGAAGACGCAATTTGTCTTCATTTCGTTCCGTACGAATTCAGCCTGCGGATTTGTGTTCCAGAAACAAATCCGTCGCTTTGAAGATCGGGCCCTCGACACAGACGCGGCGATAGTCCCAGGTTTCGTCGGGCTGGCGGACCTTCGTCACGCAACTGAAACACGCCCCAAAGCCGCAGGCCATCGGGGTTTCCAGCGAGAGGTAGCAGGTCACATTGCGTTCGGCACAGAGTCGGGCGACGGCATGCATCATCGGTTCGGGACCGCAGCAATAAACCGTCGTATCGGGGACGATGGTGTCCAGTTGGGATCGCAATAGATCGGTCACATAGCCGTGATGTCCGCGGGTGCCGTTGTCGGTGGCCAATTTCACATCCAGACCGACAGATGCGAAATCATCCAGTCCGGCGAGATACTCCTGTGAACGGACTCCGTAACACAATGTTACCTGTTGCGGCTTGCCGGCGGGCTTGCGTGGGGGCTGGCCGTATTGGCGGCCTCCCAGTGCTTCGCGAGCGATGGCCAGAAACGGGGTCTGGCCGATGCCCCCGGCGACGAGGAGCAGGCGGCCCGTCGGGGGTAGCGGAAATCCGTTGCCCAGTGGGCCCCAGATTTCGGCCCGATCGCCGACGCGCCAGGTGCTCATCAAGGTGGTCATTTTACCGACCACCAGATAAACGACTTCGATTCCCGCGGGCTGGCCCTGGGCATCGAGATAGGTGTCATAGAGGGCGAATGGCCGCCCCAGCAGCGGATCGATCCGGTTCGGTTCTCGAATCATGAAGAACTGGCCGGGAATCGCCTGCCGGGCAATCTCCGGGCAAGCCAACCGTAGACGAAAAGTGCCCTTCGCCAACTGGTCGTGTGCGACAATCGGTACCGTTTGCTGGCAGGCCGTCGGGACACAACCGGGCAAACTGATCGCGGGAGCAGACATTATTGACGGGGCTTTCGAGAGGATGAATGAGGTTTCTTGGTCGGTTTCGGTACGGTCGGATTCTTTTCCGGCTTGTCCAAGGGCTTTTCGCCGAGCGCTTTTTGTCCGGCAGCGACCTGCTTCAATTGGCGGACTTCAAATGTGGTCAAATGCCGGAACTCGCCCAATCCCAACGGGCCGATTCTCAGAGGGCCAAACGCCACGCGCTGCAGCTTGAGGACCTTATGGCCGATGCGGGCGAACAAGCGGCGAATTTCGCGATTATGACCTTCTTTCAGCACGATTTCCAGAAAGGTGCTGTCTCCCTGTGATTTCATGACCTTGAAGGCTTCGACATGGAACTTCCCCTCGGAAAACTCCTGACCGGTCCGCAGGGTGTCAAGGGCCTCGCGCTCGGGGTGTCCGGCGACCTGCACTCGGTATACCTTGGGTACGCCATACCGCGGATGTAACAGCTTGTTGGCGAGGGGCCCGTCGTTCGTCACCAGCATCAATCCCTGGCTGGCTTCATCGAGCCGGCCGACCGGGTAGAGTCGTTCTTTGGTCTTGGGCAACAGGTCGATCACCCGGTCACGACCGGCGGGATCGTCGTTGGTCGAGAGAAATCCCTCGGGCTTGTTGAGGAGATAGTAGACCTTCCGCTCGGCCTGGATCGGCTTGCCATCGACCTGGATCTTTTGCACCGTGGGATCGACCTTCATTCCCAGTTCGGTCACTGTCTGGCCATCGACGGAAACGCGGCCTTCCAGAATGATGGCTTCAGAATGCCGGCGCGAAGCGACTCCCGCTTCAGCCAACACCTTTTGCAGGCGCACCATTGGCGTCGCAGGAGGATCAGCCTTGGAAGATTGAAACGATCCGCGGCGCGAGTTATTGCGGGACATGGGACGGCAGTCTGTAGCGACGAAAATACTGGGCAAGTTCAAGCAAGCCCTAGTTTAACGTACCTGCTGGTGTCTGTCTGCCGAGGAACGACGCATGTCAGGTAAGACCCCATCAGCCGGCACGCGCTGGCGTCCGGTTGTGCTGGTGTATCGCGTCGGTTGCGGCGCCGAACCGTCGGCTAGCGCCCAGCGGTTGATTTGACGAACATAGGACTACGTCTGCTGCGCCGTGACCGTCGTCAGAATCTGCTGCAATTGTTCGATGCAGGCGGGTTTTACCAGGTGATGATCGAAACCCGCTTGACGTGAAACCTGCCGGTCCGCCTCCTGACCATAGCCAGTCAAAGCGACCATGACGATATTTTTCAAGACGGGAAGCTGGCGGATCTGCTTGGCGACTTCGAAGCCGTTCAGCATGGGCAGGCCAATATCGAGCACCATGACGTCTGGTTGGTAATCCAGTGCCGCCTGCATGGCCGCCGGCCCGTCATGGGCAGTCCGAACTTCATGTCCCGAAGCCTTCAGCAGCAGAGCGAAGCTTTGGGCTGTATCGATATTGTCATCCACCACCAGGACGCGCAGGCTGCGTGAGGGCGGAATGGTGGCGATGATTGGAGGCAATGCCAATAAGTTTTCGTCCGGGATCACCGGCAGTCGCACGACGAATTCGCTCCCCTGCCCCAGAACGCTGTACGCCTCAACTTTTCCACCGTGCAGCTCAGTCAGTCGTTGCACCAAAGCGAGTCCAATGCCCAGGCCACCTTGTGAGCGGTCCAGGGTTCGTTCCGCCTGTGTGAATAAATCGAAGACGAGGGGCAGCAGCGCCGGGGCAATGCCGACTCCCGTGTCACGGACGCGAATGACGACGAAGGGAGTGGCGAGTGGCGAGTGGTGAGTGGTGAGAGGGGATGAAGAAATGCAGGACGAGGAGTCGAGGGTATGATTTTTCTCGCCACTCGCCACTCGCCACTCACCACTCGGCTCCTGCCACTCGATTCCTACGGTCAGCCAAATACGCCCTTTTTCTTCGGTGTATTTCGCTGCATTAGTGAGCAGATTAGCGACGACCTGCTCCAGCCGTCCGGCGTCGGCGTAAAGCCAGATTGGTTCGGATGGGACTGACAAGTCAAGTTCATGGTGCCGCTCCTCAAGCAACGGCCGGACAGTCTCCACTGCTCCATACACGATGCCGCTGATCGAGATCCGTTCGCGATGCAGTTGAACTCTGCCCGTCGTGATGCGCGAGACTTCCAGCAGGTCATCAACGAGACGCCGAAGATGACCTAGCTGACGTTCAATGATGTTGCGGGCCTGCTGCTGAATCGGGGTCTCGTTCCCCTTCAGGAGACCGAGAAGTTGTAGAGCGTTCGAGATTGGTGCGAGGGGGCTGCGAAGTTCATGGCTCAGCATGGCCAGGAACTCATTCTTACGGCGGTCGGCCTCCTTGAGGGCTTCCAGGAGGCCGTTCACTTTTTCATGGTAGCGTTGCGTCGTCAGGTCAGTGACGAGCAGCCCGATGGCCGGTCCGCTGTCGGGCGGAAGGGCGTTGAAGGTCAGGAACACAGGGACCAGTGTCCCTGCGGCATCGTGCACATGAATCTCACCCTGGCTGGCGCCGGCGCGGCCCTGTTGCAGCAGCGTTTCAAATATCGGTTGTGCATCGAGCGGAATGAAGTTGCGGAAATCGACACCGACCAGTCGCTCGGAGGGTTGGCCCACCAGTCCCGCGAAGCAGCGGTTGCTGTAAGCAATGGTGCCCTTATTGCTGAGAGTGAGCGCGCCCTGCTGCATTTCCTCCACCAGCAGCCGGTAGGGACGGTCTGCGGTTTCGAGGGTATAGACCCGAGCTCCGTGAGATTCTTCGACCACGAACGCGTCGACGGCACCGCTACGAATCGCACGGATCGTCTCTTCAGCCTCTTCGAGCCGTAACCGCAATGCGTCAATTTCCGTTAGCTGGTTTGTATGTGTCATGCGATCTCGGTTTTATGATTTGCGGCGCAAGTCCAAACCCAGCAACACCCGCTCCACATTGGAGAGGTCACCGACCAGCCGGCGAAGAGGGGCCGGCAGCAACTTGACCAGCGTGGGCACGGCGATAATCTGCTCATCGATCGCCAATTGCGGGTGCTGGTAAATGTCGATGACTTCCAGCTCGTAGCGTCCCTGGAGACGCTGTTCGCACAGGGCTTTGATGGTGGCAAATGCTTCCGTACTGCGTGGCGTCATCCCCGTGATGTAGAGGCGCAGGACATAGCGGTCGTCAGCAGCGGTGCCGGCCATCAGCTTTTCGAACGCTGCAGTCGTGCTGGAGTCCGTGGGGTTCAATTCATCTGTCATCTGACCGGTCCTCTGTCAATTGCCTGGCTTGGCGGGACGCAATTGCAAACCCACCAACGCGCGCTCAGTGTTCGACAGGTCGCCAACGATCCTGCGGAGCGGCTCCGGCAGCTTTCGTACCAGCGTGGGAATCGCCACGATCTGGTCACCTGCCGCCAACTGCGGGTTCAGCAGGAGGTCGATCACTTCGATCTTGTAGCGGCCTGGCAAATGTTCTTCACACAATCGTTTGGCGTTGGCAAAAGCGGCGACAGATCGCGGTGTCTGTCCAGCAATGTAGAGCCGCAGTTCCCAAGTCTCTTCCTCTCCATTGGCTCCGGGCAGAATATCCTGCCCAGTTGACTTGGCTCGCTTGGTGGGCGTGCTCATGTACGGCTCCGGGGTGGCTTATGATTACGGATGGGTGGCTCGACATCTTGCAGGACTTTGTCGCCCTGGCGGCTGATCCCCATGCGATCCCGATCCTGGCGATGGGTTTCTTCACGGGACTGCTCCTGGTCAATGTCCCGCTTCGCCACTTCTTCTTCCGCCTCGAACTCCTTTTGCAAGACGATGATCCGGGCTTCGAGAGCCTCGCGCTTGAGGACCCGTTCTCGCTGTTTAAGTTCGACCTCCTGGCGCCTAAGTAGACTGGCCGCTTTTTCTGTAGATTCTCTCACCATTCGAGCCGAGCCGGTCAGCACGCCCTCGGCACCTAGAAAGACATCCTGCAACTCCACACCCTGGTTGGTCAACAGGAACTCGCGGAGTTGATTGGAGTGAGCCATGCCGCGCGACTTGAGGACGTTGATCACCCGGTTCCGCTCGCCCCCCAGTTCCAAGTCTCGCAACAAGAGCCAGGTATCGACCAGCGATGAGATATCCGTATTAGTCTGCTCCAGCGACTCATCACCGCTCGTCAAACTAGTGAGCAGCGCCGTGATCTCCTGCATCTTGAGGAAGTCGATCAGCCGCGTCAGCATCACGTCGGCGTCCCGGCGTGTGCCCACCGCTGTCAGGCAGCCGACAGGATCCATGATGACCACGCGTGGCTGGAAGTCGCGCACCAGCTTGTGGATGGTAGCCAAGTGCATTTCCAGACCATGGATCGCGGCGCGGCTGGAATGGAAATGCAACAAGCCCTGCGCCACCCACGGTGCCAGGTCGATGCCGATGGACCGCATATTCCGCAGCAGTTGACCTGGCGATTCTTCGAACGAGAAGTACAAGCAGCGCTCCCCGCGCTGGCAGGCGGCGATCGCGAAGTGGGCGGCCAGGCTGGTCTTGCCGCTGCCCGCTGTACCCGATACCAGGACTGTGCTACTGCGGTAATAGCCCTCGCCGCCCAGCATGGAGTCCAGCCGAGGAATACCGCTCGAAATCCGCTCGTTACTCACCTCGTGCTGCAATCCGAGTGAGGTGACGGGCAACACACTGATCCCGTCCTCGTCGATCAGGAATGGATACTCGTTCGTACCGTGGGTGGTGCCGCGGTACTTCACGATTCGCAGGCGCCGCGTCGAGACCTGATCCGTCACGCGGTGATCAAGCAGAATGACGCAGTCAGACACATACTCTTCCAGGCCGTGTCGGGTTAGTGTTCCATCGCCACGTTCCGCGGTAATGACAGCGGTCACACCCTTATCCTTCAGCCAACGGAATAGACGGCGTAGTTCCCCACGCAAGATGGCGGCATTGGACAACCCGCTAAACAGCGTTTCCAGGGTGTCCAGAACAACCCGTTTCGCGCCCACTGAGTCGATGGCGTAATTGAGGCGAACGAACAGCCCCTCCAGGTCATATTCGCCAGTCTCTTCGATCTCGTTGCGTTCGACGCGTACGAAGTCTATGGCCAGCTTTTTTTGCTCGATGAGATCGTCCAGGTCAAAGCCCAGCGAACGGACATTCTGGGTGAGTTCCGCGGCGGTCTCCTCGAAGGCCATGAAGACCCCGGGTTCGCCGAATTGCGTGATACCCCGCACCAGGAATTCCATCGCCAGAAGCGTCTTACCGCAACCCGCACTACCACAGACCAGAGTGGGGCGCCCGCGAGGCAGGCCACCCCCCGTGATCTCATCCAGCCCCTGGATGCCCGTGGGGGTCTTGGCCAGGCCGCGGTTTGCAGGCGTTGTTTGATTAGCGGTTTTGGTCATAGGCTTCTCGTCAATTCTAAACACTCAACTCTTCGCGCAGGGGCCCAATACAAACAAGAATCTCCGACTTGACTATTCTCAGAACGACCCTTCAGGGATCGACCGCGATTCGATCTAGATCGTTGCGTGGTGGACGGCATGGTCGACCGGCGCGAAGTAGCAAGTCTTGAGCCGTATGACTTGCGTTCCAATCGACAGGATGACGTGTTTCGTGTCGAAATCGTAGAAGAACACGAGCTCGCGAGAAGGCGAATCGACTTGGGTGGCAGCATTGAGGGCAGCGTACCAGGGAGCTGGCGGTCTGCATGGGTGACGTCGGGGAACCAACGCCTCTTCCCGAAGACTGCACAGTGAACATCGCCTTTTGAGCAGGCGCAGCCATCAATCGGCCGTTCCCAGCCGACTGTGGCAATGAGCAGCGATTGCTTGGACAATTCGACGACGAAACCGTCGCGAACGCTGTTACGTGTGAAACGAAGCCACTCGTGTTGCAGAAAAAACGCTGCGTCCGGCTGCCCGGGAGGATCGGCCAAACCTCCCCCAGCCTGCTTATCTGTCCACAATATTTTGTCAACTTCCCAATCGGGGCGGCCCGCGAATGGAGTTAAACGAGATCGCTGTTACCTTACCGCAGCGTAGGACTACATAGATAGGCCAAGTATCGATCTGAGCGACGGGATCTTGATCTTCCCGTCGTTGAGGTATGTGGACAGACGATATCTAAATGAATTAAACACGCCAGAATGTCAGCAGAATGTTCGTTTTCGGCCGAGGTGAGTGGATCTTAGATCGTGGGCACGGTGAAAGCGGATCAATCGATGGAATCGGCGATCTTCTCGATCTTCACCTGAGTAACCATTTCGATATAGTCCGCCGCCGCGCCGCTGAACATTCCTGAGATAGGCATGACGCCCCGCGGGTGCTGGCTGACCCCGATCACGATATGTTTGAGACTCGTCGGCTCACCCAATGTGGGGTCGAAACCGCGCCATCCCAGAATCGGCAAATAGACCTCGGCCCAGGCGTGCGTGGAGGCCCGCCCGGCCTCGGAAGCGGGGCAATCGAGATAGCCGCTTGCAAAACGGGCGGCCAGGCCCAAGGCCCGCGCCGCATCCATCATGAGCGTCGCCAGGTCGCGGCAAGACCCACTGCCCAACCTCAAGGTTTCTGCCGGCGACTGCACACCTTTGATACTTCGGCGTTGGTATTTAATCTGACCATTGATGAGCGAACAGAGTGCCAGCAACAGTGTCTCGGCGTCCCCTGCTATGGGATACTGCTGCAGCCAGGTGCGAATCTCGTTGATGTCGTCGGGATATGACACCGCCTGGTATGCGGCAGCGACAGGAATCTCCAAGACGTCATAAATGACAGGCATGGCGATCCGGCAGGGTGCGCGCGGGTCTTCACGAGGAAACGGAATTGAGCGCTGCACGACCACCGTGCTGCGAACCTCGAGTCGCGCGGCAGGCTCGGTAAAATCGACGATGGCCACCGAGTTGTTATAAACGTCGCGCGACCATACCAGCCGATGTGCGGGAGTAATCTCCAAGATCATGTTGTCGACCCGCAAGTCATGCCCCTCGCGCGGACGCAACACCAGTCGATGCCGGCCAAACTCCACATTCTGGCGGTAGGTATAAACGGTGCCGTGTTCAATTCGTAGGCGCGACATGGCTCGTTTCCAGCGAAATGCCCTTGCGGATGAGCTGCTTGTGTCCCAGCGCTTTAAACCTCTGATCGGGAGCCAACTGGCAGTCGACCCTCATCCCCGTGAGATGCACGCGTCCAAAGATACTGGCGACTGCAGTATCGGCAGCATCTCGGCCGGTGCCAATCCGCACCAGTCCATTTAACGGTGCCAGCCGAGTCGGATCAAACACCAGCCAGTGCCCGCCAATATAACATTCCAAGCAAGCGTGAAAATCAGGTGGATCCAACTGATAAGCATATCCCGAAAAATACCGCGAGGGGATATTCAGTGCCCGGCACAGCGCAATCCCCAGATGGGCAAAGTCGCGACAGACCCCGGTCCGTTGGGTCACCGTGTCGTAAGCCGAAGTTTCCGAATTCGTACTTCCGGGAAGATACTCGACATTGGCGTGAATCCAATCGACAACGGCGATCACCTTCTCATAAGGTCTGGCAATCTTTCCAAACAGATCCCACGCCAACCGGCCGAGTCGATCAGACTGGCAATAGCGGCTCGGAAACAGAAACGGAATCGCATTGCGATCCATTTCGGCGAACGGAGTCTGATCAATATCGACCGCCGGCACGACCTCGCATTCGCATTCCACAGTCGCTGCATAGTCGATGGTGATCTGCTTCTTGCGTCCTGTTTCCAACCGCACAAACCGGTTCTCGCCACTCTCGATATGAAACTCTTCCACCTTGATGTAGGGTTCCACCGAGAATCGCTCATCGAGAATCGTCTGCCCGGAATTCCGTTGAGCGTGAATATTGAAAATCAGCGTGGACGGAAATTTGACCGCATATTCCAGATGACCAGACACTTGAAAACGCATAGGGGTATTGACTCAAAATGTTGCGAAATGGATGCCGTTTTTCGAGCCGCCAGAGGAATCACTGCCACGTACATTGAGCATGACTCCTCTGCAAAAGTCTAGCAGCCCATCGCCAAAAGGGAACCGGGTTTACCAATCAGAATTTCAAATCGCCTATATCAGCGCGGATTGGCGAAATGTTAAACTACGGGTTACCGAAGTCGCAGGTGCATTCGCAGCCATCGTTTCCAAAATCGCAGCTCAACTTGTCTGTCAACCTATTGATAACCTCCTCGGAAAGGGCGGACCATGAGACACCACTTTGTTCGTCCCGACGAGATCGCGCGCCGAGGAATCACCCCGGTCGAAGTCGTCGCAATTATCATTATTTTGTTGCTGCTACTGTCAATTGTCTTACCGGCCATGTTGACCACACGCATTTCCAGCCGGGGATTTGAATGTGCCAACAATCTCAAGGCATTGGCACTCGCGACCACTGGCTTTGCGACGTCTCAGGGTGGCAAGATCCCTCTGTTGTCCGAGCCCGCCCCCGGGTTAGCGTCTGACATCAATTGCATTTGGACAGTGCAGCTCCTGCCTTTCAGGGATAACGCGGGGGCCATTGAGTACATCACCGAACAGAAGACTCCAAAGGAGGCTGAAGTTGCTCTTGGTCACGTGTTAGAGGCGACCTTTAAGGCATTGCAGTGCCCCTTAGATCCAAATCGATTCAGGCAACCGGGTGCCCTGAGCTACGGTGCCAATATCGGTTACGGTGCCTGGCGAGGGACACCGCAAGGAGTGACCACTGACTATGACTTTCGAGCCGTCGATCACAGTGCCGCTGCGATTGATTGGAATCATAACGGCAAGTTGGACACGATCGACAAGGATGTGGCCCGGGCCACAGGTGTCTTCTGGTTTGCCGATGAAGACGATTTTCGTCTGACACTGGACGATATCATGAACGGAGACGGTACCGGGCAGACAATACTATTTGCGGAAACGATGAATCTGCCGCTGATGCATCTCGCCGGCAGCGTGAAGAACGGTCACAACCCCGCTGCGTTAGATGCAGGAATTGGGCTCGGCTATAAAGCATTAGGACTCAAGACGAGTACGAAGCCCAACCTGCTTCTGGATCGAGCGGCCAAAGCAACTCCCGAATACCAGCAATACTTTGCTCCCAATACGAACCACGGCACATCCGCTGGTAAATGGCCGGCAGCTTCTTCCGCGCATAGTGGGGGCGTCAACGTGGTCTATGCGGACGGGCATGTGGG
>JAQGHS010000105.1 GCA_028291605.1 Planctomycetaceae bacterium
TTTATCGTGGGATCAGTTACCGCGTAGAGCAGCTGGTCGAAAACACGCGTCGCATGGCGGCCCACCTGCCGCTGCTGTCCCCCTTGCGGGGCGTCGACGAAATCTCGCAATTGGATCGGGCTTTTCATTCCATGGCCGGGAATCTGTTGAGGACGCGGGCCACGGTTGAAGAGAAGATGAACCTGTTGCAATCGATTCTCGACAACATGAGCGAAGGGGTGATGATGGTTGATCATCACGGCGATTTTCTGTTGCACAATCCCGCTGCCGAACAGATGCTGGGAGTCGGCGCGAAGGACGTGGCCCCCAATGACTGGTCGCGCAAGTATGGCCTGTTCCTGCCCGACCAGGTCACGCCCTATCCGGATCGCGATTTGCCGCTGCCTCGAACTCTGCGAAACGAATCGGTCCAGAGTGAAGAGATCTATGTGCGATCCGATTTCAATCCGCAAGGCCGTTGGATCAGCGTGACGGCCCGTCCGCTGCGCGATGCCGCGGGGAAGGTCTGGGGTGGAACGGCCGTGTTTCGCGACGCCACCCAGCGCAAGCGGGCCGAAGCCGAACTGCGTGCTTCCGCGGCAGAGATCCGCGATCTTTACAACAATGCGCCGTGCGGGTACCACTCACTGGATGTCACCGGTACATTCGTCGCGATGAATGACACGGAACTGCGGTGGCTGGGCTATACTCGAGAGGAAGTTCTGGGGAAAATGCGGTTTCCCGATCTGATCACGGTCGACAGCCGCGGCCGCTTTGAAGACATATTCCCGCAGTTCAAGCGCGACGGGTGGATTGGCAACCTGGAATACTCGATGGTCCGCAAGGACGGCTCGACATTTCCGGTCGTGGTCACCGCGAGTGCGATTCGTGATGCGGAGGGGGTGTATGTCTCGAGCCGTTCGATCGTCCTGGATATCTCGGAACGCAAAGACGCTGAGGAAGAAATTCGCCGTCTGAACGCGGATCTGGAACGCCGTATTGAAGAGCGGACCACGGAACTGAGTGAGACGAATCGAGAGCTGCACCAGAAGAACAAGGAAAACGAGATGTTCGTGTACAGCGTCTCACACGATTTGCGTTCTCCCCTGGTCAACCTGCAGGGGTTTGGCCAGGAGCTGGGTTTATCGTGCGCGGACCTGCGGGCACTGTTACTGGGCGATGAAGTCCCGGTGGGCGTTCGAGATCGCGGAGTCGCCCTGCTGAACGGCCCGATGGCCAAGTCGCTGCGATACGTCCAGTCAGGCGTGTTGCGATTGAGCAACATTATTGACGGCATGTTGCGGCTGTCGCGCACGGGTCGCGTGATCTATCGCTGGCAAAAGGTGGACGTGGGAGCGACCGTCGTGCGCATCGTGGATGCACTGCGCGGCACAGCCGAACAACGCGGGGCGGTCGTCACCATCAACCCGCTGAAATTTGCCTGGGGCGACCCCACCGCGCTGGAGCAGGTGTTCGCGAATTTGATCACTAATTCCATCAACTATCTGGACCCCCAGCGACCTGGGCAAATTGAAATCGGCTGCCTGGAAGCGGGCACCGAATCACTCGACGGCCAGCGGACCTATTACGTGCGGGACAACGGGCTGGGGATCGCGACGGCCTACCATCCCAAGGTTTTTCAGGCCTTCCAGCGGCTGCACCCGGAAATGGCTGCGGGGGAAGGAATTGGATTGACGATCGTACAGCGTATCGTCGAACGACACCGTGGAAAAGTGTGGTTTGAATCGACCGTCGGACAGGGATGTACGTTTTTTGTGACGCTGCCGACGGAGCCGGGTTCGGACGAATAGAACTCGCGGAAATGTCGAATGTCGAAATCCGAATGACGAAAGAATGACCAAATCCCAATGACCACGTTAGATAAGGGATGCCAGCCCGTTCGAATCTTCAAAAATACTAAGATTTTTTAGCCACGGATGAACACAGATTAAACACGGATTAGATTTTAAGAATCATTGGCCTGCCACTGTGTCTGAGCATTGAATCCGTTTTTAATCTGTGTCGGTCCGTGGCTAAATTCTTGTGTAACTGGATTTGCTTCCGACTAGTACTGGGTCCTTCGGCATTCGTCATTGTCACGCACGTTGTTTCCCGACTCAGCGAGTCGGGCTACGGAGGCCATTATGCACAGCGAACCGTTTGTCATCCTGCTGGCGGAAGATGATCAGGGACACGCGGACCTGGTGGAGATCAATCTCCAGCGGGCCGGGATTGCCAATCGGATCGTGCATGTGAAGGATGGACAGGAGGCCCTGGACTACTTTGCCTGCCAGGGACGCTTTGCCCAGCGTGTTCGTGGAGGCCCGTTGCTGGCCATTCTGGACATCAACATGCCTCGGCTGGATGGCGTCGAGGTTCTCGCACGGCTGAAGGCGGACGAACAGACATCCTCTCTGCCTGTCATCATGCTGACCACGACTGATGATCCGCGGGAAGTGGAACGTTGCTATCAGTTGGGCTGCAGTGTGTATATCACGAAGCCAGTGGGCTACGACTCGTTTGTGGAAGCCATCCGGCGGCTGGGGTTGTTTTTGCAGGTGGTGAGTATTCCCTCGGAGGTTGGTGTGACGGCGTGAGGGGGTCTTCTCCGTGACCATAGAAGACTTTTCGACTTACATCGCGACGACAAAGAACATATATTCACCGCAACGCTAGTCACCCTGAGAGGGGTCTGCCTGACGTCCCGGGTGATCTAGCAGTGAATAGCGTGTGCGACTTATGCAACAACATCGAATAGAACGAATTCTGATCGTCGAAGACGACCCGGGAGTTGCGGAACTGCAGCAACTCAGATTGGAGCGGGCGGGGTTTGCGACCCTCTGGGCGACCAGCGCCGAACAGGTTCGTGAATACCTCTCCCAGAATTCCGTCGAACTGATCGTTCTCGACTATCTGCTCCCTGGCAATGTGAATGGCCTCGAACTGCACGCGCAGTTGAAAGCCGCGGGTCACAACGTCCCCGTCATTTTAGTGACTGGATATGGAAACGAAGCGCTGGCCATTCAAGCCCTGCGCACGGGAGTCCGGGACTTCGTCAGCAAATCGCTCGAATACCTGGATTACCTGCCCGAGGCCGTCGGCCGCGTGCTCTATCAGGTCCGCACCGAGCGTCAGTTGCTGGAATCGGAGAATCGCTTCCGCAATCTGCTGCTGTCGGCACCTGATGCCATGTTGGTCAGCGACAAAGAGGGACGGCTGGTATTCATCAATCAGATGGCCGAAAAGATGTTCGGCTATACCTCGGCAGAGCTCGTCAGTCAGCCTGTCGAATTACTGATTCCCGCGAGATTTCGAACGGCTCATCGCGAACATCGGCAACGCTTCGCGGCGGATCCCGGCATCTGGCCGGCGGGTTCGCGATTGCGGCAGTTGGCGCTACGCCGGGATGGCACTGAGTTTCCGATCGAGATTGGACTCGGCCTGATCGAGTTTGCCAAGGAAGAGCTGATCCTGGCCAATGTCACCGACGTGACAATCGTGCGCAACCTGGAAAACTTGCTGCGCGACAGCAATCTGGTGCTGGAACAAATCGCCACCGGTCAATCGCTGGACACGGTCTTGATGACGCTGACCACAGCGGCGGAACGTACCTACCCCGGCCTGCAATGTTCGGTCATGACGCTCGATCGGGAACAACAGCGTCTTCACGTCGCGGTGGCGCCCAGTTTGCCGACAGCCTTTCTCCAGGCCATTGAAGGGGTCGCGATTGGCGCGACGGTCGGGTCGTGTGGGGCGGCTGCGTTTTCGAAATGCCGCGTGATTGTCAACGACATTACCACTCATCGGAATTGGAACGGATACCAGGATCTGGCCGCACAAAACGGTCTGGGGGCCTGCTGGGCCGAGCCGATCATGAGTTCGGCGGGCGAAGTTCTCGGAACGTTTGCGATGTATTACCGCACGCCTCGCGATCCGTCTCCAGCAGAATTGGATTTCATTACGCGGGCCGCTCAACTGGCGGCGATTGCGATCGAACAGAAGTGCCAGGCGGACGCCCTGCGCTTGAAGGAAGAACAACTGCGCCAGGCTCAGAAGATGGAGGCCGTCGGAGCTCTGGCGGGTGGCATTGCCCATGAATTCAACAACCTGCTGCAGGTGATTCGGGGTTACACCGAGCTGGTCACCGACGCCATCGAGACCGATCATCCGGCACGCGAGGATCTGGAATATGTGATGGATGCATCACAACGAGCAATGAATTTGACGCGTCAATTGTTGTATTTCGGCCGACGCCACGTGCATGAGCGCGTCACCATCAACCCCAACCCGATGATTCGCGACTTACTGCAACTGCTGAGACCGTTGATTGGTGAGAATATCGAAGTCCGGTCGACTTATGGCAGGCTGACCGGCGCGGTACACTTCGATCCCGATCAGT
>JAQGHS010000118.1 GCA_028291605.1 Planctomycetaceae bacterium
TCAGAATATGGAGTTCGCCCCGTTCGACAAAGATGCGAAAGTTGGAATCTTTGATGTTGGCCGCCAGATCCGCGAGGGCCTCGGGACCCATGTCACTCAACCGCACATCACGCAGCATGACCAGGCTGGAGTCGACATGTTTCGGCAGGACGTGATGCTCGACGCTGTGGCGGACCAGCTTGCGCGCGAGATCGAATTCCTTCACTGCGGAACGACACCAGTTGATGACTTCGGTGGTGAGGATGCTGCCGATGCGCTGCTCCTGGCAAAAGCCCGCGAGTAACAGATTGATGCCGGTCGAATCGGATTCGCTGAGCTCTGTCAAATTCCCAACACCCATCATCATCGGGATGTCGGGGTAGTCGCGGCGGATCGTGAGATAGCGGCCGAGGGACTCGGCAAATCCAAAACCGATGGGTTCAAGAACAGGATCGAGACGGCAGCGAACCCCGGCGGCTTGCAGGGTGGTAATGGTCTCACGCAATGTTGACAGGTCGTGCGGATCATCAGGGATGACGACCAGTTCCGTTCCCAGATGCTGCGCCCATTCGACATTGGTGCTGTTGCAGCTCAGCACGAGTTCGGCCCCCGCGTTGACGGCGGATTCGACCTCGGTCTGATCGAAGCTGTCGATGGAGACGCGAAACCCTTCCTCCCGCAAACTACGTGTTACTTCACCGGCGCGAGCCCACGACTCGCCAGGGACGCAGCCCAGGTCGATCAGATCGGCACCGCTCCGCCGATAGGATTCGGCTTGCGACATGATCTGGATATCACTCAGGCGCGGAGCGTGATTGATTTCGGCGAGGATTTCAATGTCGTAGCGTCCATAGTCCACAGGAGCCGTCTTCCGTTTTCCAAAATGATCGGGGAGGTCGTGCAGATCTTTCGGGCCGCGTTCCACCGGAGTCGCATATTTTTCTTGGAGGGGCTGCAGTTCGCCGCGACACCAGCCGGGCAAGATGACTCGATCAAATCCAGGAGGGACTTGTAGTTTTCGCAAGACCCAGCCGGCATGCATTAAGGCGGCCACGCTGATGCCCAGGACTTCGACTTCATAGTCAAAATGTGCCTTTTCGCTGAGCGATTCCAGGAGCCGCCGCAGTGAGAACTCTGCCAGCCGACCGGTCACGAAGAGAATTTTCTCTCGCGGTTTGGGCTCTGCAGTGATGGTCGGCGGGGAGGTCAAGCGCGGGCTTTCTTTTCGATTTGGACTGCGGTGATTCATCACCGCTTTTATATTCCAGTCAGACGTACGAGATACTTTCGAGTCGCTAGCGAACTTCGACTCGAAAGTCATTCATACCGCAACCAAATTGGAAAGCGGTGATGAATCACCGCAGTCCAAATTTTGGGACGCTCCAAGGCCTATTGAATCCACTTCTTCGGGAAGCCAGTCAGCGCATGTCCTGCGGGTGGCTTCCAGAGAACGACCTCTTCAATACGGTGGGCCAGCTCGATGTCCTTTGCGGTCAGGCCGTGGACTTTGTGGGTTTGCAGCTTCACTGTGACTTGGGCGTAACCGACGACCAAATCAGGATGATGCCAGCCCGCTTCGGCCACTAACGCAATCGTGTTCACAAGCAGAATCGAATGCGTCCAACCAGGGGTAGCAAATGTCCGGCGCAGCCAGCCGTCGCGAATTTCCCAGCCGGGTAGCGATTTCAGGGCCGTTGCCAGATCGGCCTCGGATAAGACAACATCTTCGGTTTCAGACATGGCTTGTGATCCATCGGGGAATGACTGAAAATGAACGACAACTTTGATTCTACCGTGTGTGCCGTCACCGGGTAGGGTGTTCTACGCTCCACGCTGACGCACTGCGAATTCTCGCAATCTCGAAAAGCAGCTTTTGAAAACAGAAGGCAGGTCAGAGATGTCGGCCTTGATCAGAGTCGCGTGCCAAATGGCACTTTGGACGGCATTGCTGGTCAGCATCGGCCATCTCATGGCTAAGGATCCAACATCTAAGCTGCTCATATGCCCAATGCAACCGCCTGATCCTGACGGATATCGCCGAGGTTTACGCGGCAAGTTATCGACCGCGGAAGAAGATCACAATGTCGTGATCAACGGGGATCTGAACCGAGACGGCAAGGTTCCCTGGCTCTTTTTTACCGCGGAACTGAAGTCCGCACTCAGTCCTCAATTCTGGGGCGACAAGGCTGCAACGTCGAGTCGTTCATCCAATCCGAAATATGCCGATCCGCTGCCGCCGATTATCGATTTTCATCAGCAATTGAAAGCGGCGGGAATTGCACTGTGGATTGTTCCGGTCCCGGCCAAGGTTGCGGTCTATCCTCAACATTGCATTTCAACCAACGGGTCGACGACTGGTTGGGTCAGCGAAAAGCGGAGAATCGATCGATCGCATGAAAAGTTTTACGAACTACTCCGCAAAGAGAGTCTGACGGTCGTCGATCTGACTGATGAGTTTCGCTGGCCCAAAGGGGATGCGAAGCAATCGCGACGCTTTTGTCTGACCGATTCCCATTGGTCCGGAACCGGAGTAAGCATGGCTGCGAAGATCCTCGGAGATAAAGTGAAGAAGGCCCCATGGTATTCAGCAATTCCCAAACGGCAGTTTCAGACAAAACCGTTGACGGTCGAGATTACGGGCGATCTGGCGGCCCTGTTCAATGAGAAGAATCCCCCTCGCGAGAAGTTGGATTTGACACGCGTGTTTCAGATGGTGGATGGTAAACCGTTGCCGGTGGCGGATGATCACAGCAGTCCGATTTTGCTGCTCGGGGACAGCCACACGCTCATCTTCCACGATCCCACTTTGTATGCCGAGGGCTGCGGACTGGCAGATCATCTGGCAGAACAATTGGGGTTTGCGATGGATGTGATCGGTGTTCGCGGATCGGGGGCCAATGCGGCACGGTTGAACTGGCGACGACGGGAGAATCCGCTGGCTGGGAAGAAATTGGTGATCTGGTGCTTTTCGATGCGAGAATTCACCGAAAACACCGATGGCTGGCGCGTGCTTCCGATGACGAAGCGCTAATGAGACTGATGGTCCTTACGAACGCGACTTCACCCGGACGATGGCGGAAATGTCTTCCATCGAGAAGGGGCCCTCCGACGTTGTGCGGCCGCCTGAGGGGTCGCGGCAGAGGATCACCAGTTGGCCCTGTTCGCTTTGCCGGGCGTCGGGGAACCCGGTGTCTTGCCGGCCGTTTTTGAGTGTGACCGTGACGGCAGACGATTCATCAATGCCGTTTAATTCGGGATGCACCAGATCGGGAAATCGTCCCCAGGCCCAGGCCCACAGCGATTTTTCGGGGGAGACTCGACCGGCAATATCGCCCCAGTCCAGTTCTGCTAATCGCAGCGCCGCGCGTGGTGCCGTTTGACACCACGGTTTCAAGACGTCTGCAATCCACGCCTTGCGCGATGCAACCAATGCGTCAAAATCGGGCGGGATCGGAGAGGCTGACATAAAATATAGATTCTAAAACGAGTCAAAGCATCTGCGCGAGTTGATACGCTCCAACACGGTCTGGATGGCGTTGAGAACACCATCGGCTAAAAAGACGAGTTGACGATAGCCCGAGTCGCTTTCGCCTTCCAGCTTACCCGCTTGCTCGACTTTCGCGGCGCAGAATTCGTAAGAATTCTGACAAAGATAGTCGTTGATCGCTCCGCGATCATAAC
>JAQGHS010000136.1 GCA_028291605.1 Planctomycetaceae bacterium
CCGAGAATGACGAACCTCTGGTGTTCCGGTTGTCGCGTCAGCGGCAGCGCCGGGTAGCTATGTTCGGAAGGGATAAGCGCTGAAAGCATCTAAGCGCCAAGCCCATCCCAAGATAAGATCACAATCCGTCGCAAGACGGTGCAAGGTCCGGGTAGACCACCCGGTTGATAGGCCAGAGGTGTAAGTGGGGTAACCCATTCAGCTTACTGGTACTAATGACCTTGCCGGTTTATGCAGATCTCAATCAATTCTAGGCGTTTATTTTACCTCCTACATTGTTTGCCCTAAACTTTATATCACTTGCCCGACTCCGGTCGGGCTTCCCTTCCTGGTGACCACATGCCGGGGGTCCCACCCGTTCCCATCCCGAACACGGCCGTTAAGCCCCGAGCAGCCAATGGTAGTTGGACGTAAGGTCCCGCGAGAGTAGGTCGTTGCCAGGTTTATGGCCCGGTTCTTCGAAAGAAGGGCCGGGCCTCTTTTTTTGCCCGTGATCATTTCAATGACCGCAAACCGTCGCTAACATCCCAGACGTCACGACGGTGTTACGTGCGGGCTCGAAGCTTGACTGAGATTCGGCAGAGGACTTGCTTAGCCATACCCGTAAGGATCCAAGTACGCTCATGCTGAGCTCGTCGGCATTCAGATAAGAAAGAAGAACCTAACACTACCTCCATGCTCAAGAATACCATTCAAAAACTTCTGCTCACCTTTGCTTTTGCACTGAGTGTTGCAGTCATCCCGCTCCGCGCCCAAGTGGTGTCTTCGGGCCTGACCGGCTCCGTTGTCGATAATAGCGGAAAAACCGTTGGCGGGGCGACGATCACGGCGCTGCATGTGCCGACCAATAAGTCTTTCTCCACCATTACCGGGCCAAACGGGCGCTTCACGCTTCCCGGTTTGCCGGTGGGTGGACCTTACACCATAAGCGCATCTGCAAGCGGCGCCACCGTCGAACCTCTCCAGGGAGTCGAGACTTCTCTCGGTGAGTTCACTGACGTCCTTCTCATCGCGCGGTCGGAGATCGTAACCATGGAAAAGTATGTGGCGACGGCGTCGCGCAGCGATCTCGATGTCAATTCGACTGGAGCTGGGTCGGTCCTGTCCAATCGCCGCATCAACTCCCAGCCCTCGATCAATCGTTCCTTCACCGACTTGATTAAGACCAACCCCTTTGTCTCGGTCCGCGGCTATCCTCAAGTCCAGGCGCTCGGCATGAATTATCGCTACAATTCGATCACCTTGGACGGCGCGAAGATTAACGATTCCTTCGGTCTCAGCAGCTCCGGTCTGTTCTCGGCCTTCAATCCATTCTCTCTCGACGCGATCGAACAGTTCAGCGTGTCGCTTACCCCTTATGATGTCCGCCAGAGCGGCTTCGCAGGCGCCGCCGTCAATGCGGTCAGCAAGAGTGGCACCAACGAATTCCATGGATCCGTCTACGATCTTTTTACCGATAAAAACTGGCAAGGGCCTGACGTCTTCGGCCCCAACCTCAATAAGCGCACGCCGCTGAAGGAACGCACCTACGGATTCACCTTAGGCGGCCCAATTCTAAAGGACCGGTTGTTCTTCTTCGTTAATCTCGAGAAATTCATCCAAGACTCGGCGCCCACGCTCCCGGGCTTCACGCCGGATCCGGCTTTCGTTACCGCGGTCCAGGCCAAGTTGGCTTCATTCCCTGGCACGCCCAACGGTGGCGTGTTCGCCGGCGCAACCACGTCGAGGAAGTTCGACACCAAGCGGCTCGCCAAGATCGACTGGAATATCAGTCAGAGCCATCGGCTCGCGGTTCGTTACAGCGACACCACCAGCAGCCAGCCGAACTTCGGGAGCTTCAACTATACAAGCTTCAGCCAGCCGGTCTCCATTGTGGGACAACCTACTTCGTTCACGAATGGCGGCACGACTCTTTCGTCCAACTATTTCAACCTGCAGATTAAGGAAAAAGTCTGGGCCAGTCAGCTCTTTAGCCACTGGACTCCGGAGTTCAGCACCGAACTCGATTATTCCAATACGCAGCAGGACTCCGTTCGCGCCGTGCCGATCAGTTTCCCGGAAATCCGGATCTTTAATGTTCCTGGCACCTCGACCACCGGCGCTCCCATTACCAACAACGACGCGTTCCGCTTCGGCAGTGAAATCAGCAGCATGGGCAATGAACTTCACATCAAGACTCAAACCATGGGCGCCAGCGGCGATTATGTCTGGCACGAATACACGGTCAGTGGCGGTATCGATTACGAAAAGAACGATTACCTGAATCTCTTTCGCCAGGGTTCGTATGGCTTTTTCGACTATAACGACCTCGCAGCGTTCCAGGCGGATACTCCTTACGGTTTTGGCCGCTCGGTCGTCCAAACGGGGTTCCCCGTCGCCGATATCAGCAAATTCACCCGCATGGGTTATTTCGGCCAGGTGAAATGGGAGCCCTTCGCGCGGCTCAATGTCATTCTCGGAATGCGTCTCGACACCGTCAGCAGCCCGATCGCACCGCCGGAAAACATTCTTTTCAAGAATGCCTTCGGCATCACCAACGCGGGCACGGTCAATGGCACCAATACTCCGCAACCGCGCTTCAGCTTCAATTACGCCTTAGATGATGCGCGGACGACGCAGGTCCGTGGTGGCGTCGGCGTTTTCCTCGGACGAAATCCGTGGGTGTGGATTTCAAATTCCTACGGTAATACCGGCGTGGGACGCTTCAATGTCGTTACGGGCGCGGCAAACACGCCGACGCTCCTTCAGTACCTGAATGGAACTTATCCGCTGTCATCCGATCCGGCATACAAGTTCACCGCGGCCAATCCGATTGGCACTTCGGCGACCGGCCCTTCGGTGGCTAGTCCCTCCTCGATCAATCTGATCAAGCCCGGCATGAAATTCCCGACGATCCAACGCGGCAACCTCGCGATCGATCGCAAGCTCCCGTTCCTCGATTCGGTGTTTACGATCGAGTACATCGACACCCGCCAACTCTCCGCGCTCTTCGTGGATAACATGAACCTCAGGCCGACGACCCTCGGGGCCGATGGCCGCCAGCGTTTTGCCGGCAGCGCGACTGCCGCTCCGTTGGTGGGCGGTTTTGCTAACGTCATTCGTACGCGTAACGTCCACCAAGGCGCATCCCAATACGTCTCAATCGGAATCGAACGTCCCTTCAAACGCGGCTGGGCGTATGGACTCTCCTACACTCACGGCCATGCCACGGATACGCAGGGGCTGGGAAGTTCCACCGCCAACTCGCAATGGCAGTTCAACAACGTCTTCAATCAAAACGCCGTTGAAGTCGCCCGATCCGATTACGAAATCCGCCACCGCGTCATGGCTTCCGTCTCCAAGGAATTTAATTTCAAAAAGAATTTTCCAACCACCATCTCGGTTTACTATGAAGGCCGCAGCGGTCAGCCCTACAGCTTCGTTTATACGAACGATCTCAACAACGATGGCTTCAGCAGCAACGATCTGGTGGCCGTCCCGACAGGGTCCAGCGACCCGCGTTTTGACTTCTCGGGGCTGAGCGCACCCCAGCAGGATGCTTATCTGGCGTTCATGCGGAAGGATCTCGGCAGCTACGCCGGGGGCTACGCGCCCCGCAATGCATTCTTCACGCCATGGCAGAACCGCCTTGATCTTCGCATCGTGCAGGAACTGCACGTTTACCGGAAAGCCAAACTCGAGCTGTTTGCCGATTTCTTGAACTTCGGCTCCTGGCTGAACAAGAATCTATTCAATTACGTTGAGGAGATCAACACTTCAACCGGCAATAGCAGCCAGATCCGTACCCTCGGCAGCGCGACCTACAGCACAACCGGCTTGGTCAAGCCCACCGCCAACGTCGACTCCTCCGGAAACATCACGTTTGCCTCCAGCTCGACGATTGTTCCCAACAACGCCGATTCCCGTTGGAAGATCCAGGGCGGAGTCCGCCTGAAATTCTAAGGTTCGCTCCCAGTTCGGGGTGAGAACCTCAAGGCGGCCGCGGCAACGCGGCCGTCTTTTTTTTGGACAGAGCGGCATCTCCATACCGTCCTTTGTCTTCGGCCGCGAAGAACGAATCTCGGCCGCGCCCGATCCCGCACTCCCCTGTCATTGCAGGGCAGGACGGGCAAAAAATGCATGTCACTTAATTCCCGATACATGTTTTTCCTCTGCGTCACGCCCCTCTCTCCACGGCAGTTCCACAAATATCTCCCGTCTCTTTCCCAACGAATTCGACCTCATTTTCCGTTTTCAGAGGAGAAAATGCCTCCGGATCGCGTTCCGCCGAGATTTTCCCCTCGGGGGTAAACCGGGAAGTTCCCGGCAAGCTCAAAATGCCGAAAAATTCACGGCTTTTTGCCTACAAACCTATTGACGGCGGAAAAGCCGAGGACCAATAGGTTGTGGTCGACGGGCCGACCGACCACATCCTGTTGTGGTTAACAACCCGTCAGTAAGTTCCAGTATCTTAAGATCGCCTCTCCCTTTTTTGGGCCAAAAAAAACCGCCAGTCAGTAGCCCGGCAATCGTACTCATGTTCAAAACTTTTCAAGTCGGTTCCAAAACCTTCGTTCTCGACCAAGACAAGGCGGAGGCGGCGTTCGCGGCCAAGAAGGTGATCAATGGCCGGCAGACGATGACCTTCAATCTCCTGCCGTTGAAATACCAATGGGCCTACGATCTCTACCGCACGATGAAGGCCAACCACTGGGAGCCTGAAGACATCCCGATGGGCAAGGACATCGAGCAGTGGCGCGATGAGAAGACCGTCACCGAAGCGGAACGCTGGATCATCCGCATGGGCATCGGTTATTTTTCGGCCGCCGAAGGCATCGTCGGCGACAACATCCAGCACGTCGTTCGCGAACTCGTCACCGCCCCCGAGCTGAAGCTCGTCCTCGGCCGCCACGCCCACGAGGAAAACATCCACGCCGATTCGCTGCTCTACATGATTTCGTCGCTGGGCATCAACCCGCACGAGTGCGAGGCAATGTTCGAGGATGTCCCCACGATCGTCCGCAAAAACGAGTTCGTCACCCGCGTCTCCCGCGAACTCCGCCGCGAAATCGATCTCACCCAGATCGCCGGCCAGCAGCTGCTCGCCCGGAATATCTTCGTCTTCGGCCAGTGCATGGAAGGCACGCAGTTTTACGGGCTCTTCGGCATGATCCTGTCGCTCTACCGGCAGAACAAATTCCCGGGCATCGGCCAGATGTTCCGCTACACGCTGCGCGACGAATCCAACCACATCGAGGTCTTCCGGAATCTCTTCATGGATCTCGTCGAGGAAAACCGCCAGATCTGGACCGCCGAGTTCAAGGACGAGCTGCGCGGCCTCATGGCGGAAGCCGTCGCCTTGGAAAAGGAATTTATCCGTGACTGCCTCCCGGTGAACTCTGTCGGCCTCAGCGCCGAGGACTTCACCCAATACATCGATTATATCGCGGACCGGCGCCTCGAGGGCGTCGGCCTCGCCCCGCTCGCCAGCGGCGTCAAGAACCCGCTGCCCTGGCTGGCCGAAATGATGGACATCAAGAAGGAACAGAACTTCTTCGAGGGGCGCGTCACCGAATATCAAAAAGCCTCTTCCCTCAACGTCGCTGCCGACGACGAACTCTGAGAATTATCCGCCTGTCGCGTCGGCCTCCCGTCTCCCCGTCTAGGCTCCACTAGCTTCCCATTTCGCTTCCAGCCGGTGCTGATGCCGTTTTATCGGCTGCGCACCGGCTCAGCTGTTTTCCCGTCCATTTCTCCGTCCTTTGTTTCAATCAGGTAACATCTTTCCATGAGCAATCCCTCCCTGGCGCATGACTTGGCCCTCAAGCGCACTGTCCACACCCCCCTCGACCAAAAGCCGCATTACGCCTGGCGCGACGTGGTCGCCGCCGAAGCCATCCAGGTTCCCAACATCATCCTGCTCTGCCCGCACGGCGAAGAACGTTTCGTGCTGGCCGAGGTCGCCGACACGCTCGGCAAGGCCCTCACCAACGTCTGCCTCGCCCGCGGCGAGAAGGACATCTTCACCGACACCAATCGCGCCTGGCTCGGCCGCATCTGCCGCGAAGTCGCCGGCAATCTCACCGAACTCGCCCGCACGCAGTCGCCCCTCCGCCTCTCCCTCAATTCCCTCTACGAACTGATCGAGAAAACCCTCGTCGACAACAACGCCTACTTCGTCGCCAAGAGCCTCCTGCTGAATCGCGCGCGCAAGATCTCCATCGATCGCGAGGCCGCCGCGCATTCGACGCTTCGCGTCATCCGCCGCAACAACCAGGTCGTCCCCTGGAGCGACCAGAAAGTCGAGATCGCTGTCCGCAAAACCTTCCTTTCCCTCCAGCGCGACTCCGCCCCCGCCGTCGGCATCACCAAGGCGGTCACCGAACGCGTTCACTCCTCGAAGCAGTCCTTCGTCCACATCGAGGAAATCCAGGACATGGTCCAGGAGGAGCTCATGAAGGCCGGCCACTTCAAGGTCGCCGAAGCCTACATCCTCTTCCGGGCCCAGCGCAGCGCCGCGCGCGATGCCGGCGCCGCCTCGGTCGCCGAGGCTCCTTTCGCGGGCGCCGAGGAGGCGCCGAATCAGTCGGCGATGATCGTCGTCACGAAGTCCAGCGGCGAAAACGTCTTCTGGGACGGCGCCGATCTCCGCAAGCGCATCGAGTTCGCCCAGATCGGCCTCGATCTCTGCCTCTCCACCGACGAAATCGAGGCCGAGCTCCGCCGCTCCGTCTACGACCAGATTTCCCA
>JAQGHS010000159.1 GCA_028291605.1 Planctomycetaceae bacterium
GAGTATGAGGGAGTTGGCATTTCCGCGATCAGGATGCAACGTCCCCCCTGTTACTCTCACACACTCATACTCTCACACCCTTTCGATCGCGCAAACATTTCGCGAAGCCGCTCTAGCCATTGACGACAGCATTCCGAAATAGTAACCCGTTCCAGTATGGATTCTGAACGCACTCGCGCCAAAGACATCTGGCTCGTCAACTTGTTCTTCGGACCGGGCGCCGCGCCAACGGGGGTGTTGCTCGCCAGTCTGGCGGATGAGTTGCTGCGCCACGGCTGGCGGGTGGACGTCCTGACCGGGACCGCCGATTACCGGACCGACTTCGCCCAGACTGATGTTCCGTTCCAGGGAAAGATTCATCGTTTTCGCTGTGCCTCTACAGGTAACACCTTGCGGAGCAAGTTCCGGACGTGGCTGACCTTTTACATCAAAGTCGCCTGGTTCGTCCTCTGGCGACGCCTGCCGGACGTCGTCGTTGTTCAGACAACACCTCCTTTTCTGCACACGCTGTTCGCAGTTCGCGCAGTCTTCGCCTGGCGGCGCCCCAAAATCATCCTCTGGAATCAAGACACCTATCCCGAAAGCCTGACCAGCACGGGACTATTTCGTCCAACCTCATGGACCTATCGGTTGCTGCAAGGCATCGCTCGCTGGAGTGGTCGGCGAATCGCCCACGCGGTCGTCCTAGATGGAGCGATGGCGAATCGACTGCGGCAGCAGGGAGTCCAACAGATCACACTGATCCCCAATTGGGACTTGGCCCCAGCGACCGTTGCGGGTGTCACCTTACCCGACGAACTGCGGCAAATTGCGGAAGGATATCGGTATCGCATCGCTTACACTGGAAATCTGGGCCGCGGACATGACCTGACGCCCGTGTGGAACTATCTGCGAAAGTATCCCACTCAAACGGATTTCTGCTTCCTGTTTGTGGGCGAAGGGGACCGGACCGCCGAGTTGCGGGAACTCGTGCAGCGCGAAGGTTGGACGTGTGTCAAATTCTGGCCGTACCTGCCCGTTGCGGAATTCTCGGCCCTGCTGCACTGGGCCGATTTCGGACTGGTCGCCCTGGAACCCGGTTGCCTGGGGTTGATGTCTCCCAGCAAAATGCACGCCTGGCTGGCAGCGGGCAAGCCTGTGATCTATATCGGTCCTCAAGGCTCCAACGTCAGCGAGACGCTGGCCGCATTCGATTGCGGCTTTAGTGTCGATCCCTCCCAGCCTGAAAGTTTCGAACGGATCGCTGAAGCTCTAAAAACGAACGATCTTTTGAAACAGATGCACCTCCAAAGCCGACGGGCCTGGGAGACTCGCCACGCCCCGGATGTGGGACGAAAAGCATGGTTGGAGCTCTTGAATCGCTGTTAACTGTCACTTGGTGCTACGGCCGGGGTTCGCTCTCGTGAATCACTTTAAATGCCAGATGGCCGGGCTTACCGCCTTCTCTGGGCTGTCCATTTTCATCTTGTTCATCGTCTCCCACGCTATACAGCAAATAGCCGTTCGGCAACCGTTTGTAATGCAACGGCTGATTGATGAAACGATCGATGGGAATCTGCTGCAGATAATCCGGCTTCAGCATCTCCAGCTGCTCGGGATACGTCTGAAACTTGGCGTGATAGCGGGCGAGCGCCAGCGCGACCTGCAACAGATCACGGCGCATCCGGCTGCGTTCCTCAGCGATCTGAAGTTGAACGGTGGCGGGTGCGACTAACCGCAGGAAGATGTCGGCCATCCATTCGGTCACAGCCGTCCGCGATTTCCACAGCAAATTGCCGGCGAGTTTGCTGGCGAAAAACGCCTCTTTAAGTTGGGTCATGCTTGCTGCATCCAGCTGTTGCACGGCTTTGAGACGATCGCGTGCTCCTGCCTGCCGCATCGCTATCACGAGCGTCTCGTAGTGCCGATTGATGCGGCGCATGGCGACGTTGATATCAATCCGTGAAAAACGCAGAAACTCGCCGGGCTCGCCCAAAGAACTTGTTCCCCGCCACAGCGACTGCATGGAGTCCAACGACATGAAACGCTCATAACGATCAATGGTCGAGCTGACGTCGGTCACGTGGGGCAGAGCGGAAATCACGGCCTGAAACCTCTGGATTTGCTCCAAATTGAGAGGTTGTGACAGCCAAACCCGGTCGCCTTCTATTGCTGTTGCTTCCTGTGCAATCGCTACCAGGTTGCCAATAACAACGGAGTTCCTGCCGACAAGATTCGCCAGTCGGTGGCAGGTCAGTAAATCAGCGGAGGCACCGTCCAAATCTTCTTCTGCAATGCGCAACATGGCGCGAGAGTGGAGCAGGCGTACGGCGCCACGCAGCTCTTCCAACAACGGGAGTGGCGCGTTCATCAATCCCTCTGCAGTGACCAGCGGTGCGTAGAAGTGGGAACGCAGGCTGGCCTCTTCGATCAATTTCACGTACGGCTCATTGCCCTCGATCCACGCAAATATTTCCGGATGCTCGTGACGCTTCCAGGGGCGTAGCTGTGTCACGCCAATCTCGTCCAGCAAGGCGTAATACTTTTCACCGTTGCGGCTCGGACTTTGAGTCAGATGTTGAGCGAAGGCCTGCGGAGTGACAAAGTACTCATCCAATTCCGGTGGCTCGGGAATTCCCAGGTATTGGAAGTATCTTTCACGCAAATTCGTTGGAATGAGGGCCGTGCCGAAGGCCATTCCCAACGGAATTGCGGCATTGTTTTCCGGCGTGATCCCGGCCGCGGATCGCTGGTGCAAAGCCGCTTCAAAATCCACCGTGCCGTCGTCCCGCACGGGGCCCTCCACAACGGTCGTGTCTGGCCCGACTTTTAGCCTGGAACTGCTGGTAAATACGTAAACACGCCAGCCGATCTCGATGGCCAGGAGGCACGACAACACCCCAGCGCCGATCAATACGCGTCTTATCGTTTTCGTCATCAGGTTTTCATTCTGCTGGAAAATGGCGTCAGCGAATTGCCCCGGTCGTCAAACATTTTGTGTCAATCGGTTCAGGTCCGCAATCCAAACTGACGTGTTCTCGGCTGGTGACGGCAACTTCAACTGTTCGCTTCTTGGCGTGTGAAAGGGTTTCCGCGTATGATACGATTTCTAGAGTTCAACTCATTGCAGCTTGCAAGACGGACATCACTCAGATGCTCCTTGTAAAGGACGGAAGACGAGAATCATGGCGCCGGATCCTCAGCCCCCCGATGATGGCACTACTGGTCACGACGCGACTCAGTATATGCCGCTGGGTGGTTCCGACCCTAGGTCCCCCACGAAACGCTCCGATGGCTCGAATACCGTTCCAAACATCGCCCTTTCAGGAACCGATTTTACGCTCACCGAGGAAGTCACGCTGGGTGAGTTTCGGTTGTTGCGCCGACTGGGACGGGGTGGGATGTCCGAGGTCTACCTCGCCGAACAAACGCTGCTGAAACGGCACGTGGCGATCAAAGTCCTGCGTCCCGAACTCATGCTCGATGAGAGCCTGCGGCAGCGGTTTCAGAAGGAAGCCCTGGCTGTCGCCGGTTTGAATCATCCCAATATCGTCCAGGTTTATACGGTTGGGGAAGCGGACGGACGGTTCTATATCGCGCAGGAATATGTCAATGGGCAGAACTTGCGCGAGTATCTGACTCGCAAAGGTCCGCCCGACTTGCAGGTCGCAGTCCACATCATGAAGCAGGTCGCTGCCGCGCTGCAGGCAGCCGGGCAGGCGGGGATTGTGCATCGCGATATCAAGCCGGAAAACATCATGCTGGCCCGTAAGGGCGAAGTCAAAGTGGCTGACTTTGGGCTCGCGAAACGGAGTCAGGCGGCCGACTCACAGCAGTTGACGCAGCTCGGCACGACGATGGGCACGCCCCTTTATATGAGTCCGGAACAAGTCAACGGACGCAGTGTCGATCAACGCAGCGATCTGTATTCGTTCGGAGTCACCTGCTACCACATGCTGTCGGGGCAGCCACCGTTTCGCGGTGAGAACGCCATCAGTATCGCCTTGCAACATTTGCGAGACACCGCTAGTCCGCTGGAAAAACTCCGGCCCGATCTCCCGCCGTTGCTGTGCCGCAT
>JAQGHS010000182.1 GCA_028291605.1 Planctomycetaceae bacterium
ACGAAGATCGGAAAGTAGAATGCCAGATAGATCGCGAATGCGGTCCAGGCGATGTACATCGTCGGATCACCGAGTCGCATCCATTGCAGGGTCGCATACCAGAAACTGAAGCCTCCGAGATAGACGCTGCGATACATCCAGCGCGTGGGCCGTTCGAGCCGGACCAACAAGAGGAGCGGTACCAGTGCCACCCACGCGAGCGGCCCAAATCCCACCGGCGTGAAGCTAGCCCACAACAAAATGGCCGTGAGAAAGGCGACCTTCAGGGCGCCGAACAGACCCGCTGGGGCCGACCGCGCCGAGGCGATAATCTCTTGCGGAGTCGGATCTTGCGGCTTGGTCTTTTTGGACACAGCGGGGGCAGTCATAACGGCAGTGGCCATCGTGTCCATCCTTGGAACGAGTTGGCGAACGGGAATTGTATCACAGTTTGCAGATCACGGGCGAACTCTTCCGACTTCACCGCGATTCAAACTCTGAGCGGCGCAAACCATAATCCCAGCAACCGTTTCTGGCAAGACGAGTTCCACAGTCGGCCGGTCGCATCGTTCCACGTGGCCGACGGTTCTGATCGATGCTGATAGAACCGATGGATGGCCGGCAGGCGATATCAATCGTCGTCAGCATCACCTTTTGGATCCTGCAGAACCGCCCACTGCGGATAAGAATCATCGCGGCCCCGCGCGGCGAACCAGAGGATTCGATTGAGCGTGTCTTCATCCGCTTCGTCGATCTCTTCCAGTGGCTCGGCGAGCGACATCTTGGCCCAATGCAGTTGGCGGGGATTCTTGATTTCTGACAGTTGGGGATTCATCCGATCCAATGGAATGCGGTTCGGCACGGAATCATAAGGTGTGAAGTCGGGCGTGTCGGTGAAGCACGCCGTCATCGGCGTGGCGGAGGCATCGAGCTGATTCATGGGGGGCAAGCCTAACAGCAGTTCGATCGTGCGGACCATGCTGGTCTGATTGTAGTTGGTGCTGTCCACGACACCCCGCTTCGTATACGGACTGACCACCATGGCCACGGTGCGATGACCGTCAATATGATCAAATCCGTTTTGAGGATCATCCTGAACGACAAAAATGCACGTGTCCTTCCAGAACTGACTGTGGCTGAGCGCTTCGACGATGCGCCCCAGGGCGAGATCATTGTCCGCGACCGCCGCTTCGGGAGTCGGCATGCCAGGCGTGGTTCCCGCCGTATGATCATTCGGGAGCAGCATAATCATGAAATTCGGCAGTGCGCCCTGTTTTTCAAATTCCTTCAACTCCTTGATGAATTCACCGGCGCGGTGCACATCGGGAACAATGCTGGGAAATCCAATGAACGTCGGGCACAGATGCGGCTCCAGCGTCTTGATGGCGGCCGTTGCGCGAACGTCGATTTGTTGCGTCCCGCCCACAAAATCGCGGTAGCAATCGAGAAAATTTGGACGGCCCTTAATCGCCGGATTTTTCCATTTGACGCTGGCCGAAACGAACTCGCCATATACGCGCAGAGTCTGTTTATGGCGGAGGACATTGTCCCAGATGAACCCGCTCTCCGCGTAGGCCAAAGCATCACCGCCATCGAACGGATAGCTGCGCGGAAAGCCGCCGAACGCCTTCTCGATATAGCTGGTGACGTAGGCCTCATCGGTCCATTGATGTCCATCAGCTGACAGCACACCACTGCAATAGAAATTGTCGAGCAATACGAAATCGTTGACCAGCTTATGGTGATTGGGGGTTACCTCTTCTCCATAGATGCACAGCTCGGGACTCCCTTCACCCTTGGCGATGTCCCCAAAAACCTGGTCGTAGGTGCGATTTTCTTTGATGATGTACAGCACATGCTTAAACACAGACGGTTCGCCGTGTCGTTCCGGGACCGTCCGCGAAGGGGCGTCGGGCCGTGGGGGTGACAGTGCGCTGATCATTTGCGTCTGCCGGTTGTTAATCAGCACCTCGGCCGTGTGACGTTGCAGCTCCTCCGCATTCGGAATGGGAATCAATGAAACCGACCCGAGATGATCGTGTGAATTGAATCCAAAGATCTGTTCGCCTTTGACCTTGCGCTTCCCTTTCCAACCGGCGCCCCGCGAGCCAATGCCCTTGACGTTGGCCACATACAGGGCGTTACGTTGCGGATCGATCGCCAGGCCGGCGGGATACCACCCGGTCGGAATCAGTCCCAGCAACTTGCTGCTCGGGGGCGCGAATCCAACGACGGCAATGGCGTTATTCGTCCCATTGGAAACATACAACCGAGAGCCATCCGGACTAAACACGTGCGCGTTCGGAGCACTGCCGAAAGGAAGGTCGCGCTGGGGCCGTGTGGAAATCGTTTCGACCACCTTGTCGGTAGCCACCTCAATCACACTGAGAGTGTCGCTATTCGCATTCGCGACCGCGACATAACGTCCATTCGGCGTCGCGGAAATGCTCGAGGGATGTCGCCCGACCAGAATCTCACTGGTGACCTTCCCCGTGTCGAGATTCACGACCGATACAGATCCTTCAGACGCGATGTGCCGCACGGGGTCCACCTTCACCGGAATGCCTCGCCCCGCTGCTCCGGTCACATCGCCTGCCGTGGGAATTCGGCCGGCAAAGTTACTGACATAGGCTTTGCGTCCAACGAGGGTCACGTCATAAGGAGCGTTGCCGACGGGTACCTGGCGTACGACTTGATTTTTGGCCAGATCGATTTCGACGAGACGATTCGCGAGATTCACGGCGACAAAGACCGATTTGCCATCGGCGGAAAAGGCCATTCCAGCCGGAAGTTGGTTCGCTCCGTAACGCGTGATGCCGTCTGCGCTAAGAGCTGGATCGCTCTTGGTTTTACCCTTCGTGGTTTCTGAATTCGCGTCGGCGACCTGACGTAGTGAAATCGGCTCGCCAAGTTCGAGTTCCCCGTCAGGCTCGACGATCAACCGCGCAATCACGCCGTCGTTTCCTGGAGCTTTGGCTCCGGTACTGGTGGAGGCCAGGATTTGCCGACCATCGGGTGTGAAGACAATCCCCTTGTAACTGGCCCCGCCGATCTTGGCCTGGCCGACAATTTCACCGCTTTCGACGTTGATCAGCAGCACTTCGCCGCGACTGAGAACCGCCAGCCAGCGTCGATCGGGACTGAGTGCCACGTCATTCGGACGACTGGGAAAGGTGACCTGCCGACCGGCGGGCTTCAGCACCTGATTGGTGGGAACGACGATCCTCCCGTCAGCAGCCGGCCCAACGTGTTTCGGCTCGGGATGGTTCGCTTCAGCGGCCGGTGGCTTTTGTTCATCACCAAAACTGGCACCGTGGGGCACAATACTCGTCAGCAGAATGCAGCCCAATATCATGGGAAAATTGTTGGTAATCGAGCGGGGCAAGATCTTCAGCAGGCTCATCTGGTAGACCATCTCTATAGTGAGAGTCAGCGGTCAAGAATCACAACATCCCAAGTTGGGAGCAATGTCGATTCTATTGCTACGGCGAACACGCAGTCATCTCTCAGCAGATGAATTCTCACCAAAGATTCTATGAGAACCGGGAGAAGAACACGTGGTTGTGACTCGATCAAGGGCTTTGTCCGCGATTTGTCACTTGACCATGCTGGCCAGAGGTGCGATCAGATGGCGATCACCCAGGCCAGTGAGCGTAGCGACACGGCGTAAAGGCAATTCCCAATTCGCCAGACACGCCTAATAAGACTGCAAGATTCCCGGGCACGTCACAGTAGAATCTTTCACCGTCACTTCGATAGTCGGCCAGTTTTCTGGCGGCGTGAGGATCTCGAATCCGTCCGGCATCGTCAGGATGGTCTCACCAGCGACCGCTGGGCCGACGGTTGGGTGATAGAACAACGCTGTCTGTGGTTGGATCAGG